>NZ_JASFYM010000004.1 GCF_030055635.1 Methanothrix sp.
AGTCTCAGGAACTGCTCGTACTTCTCCCGCCTGGTCGCATCCGAGATGTGCATGTACCGCATGGTGGTGTGGACATCCGAATGCCGCATCAGCTCCTTGACCGTCACGATATCGCAGCCGCGTTTCACCAGGAGGCTCCCGACGCTGTGCCGCGAGAAGACATGGACTCCCCCTTTCTTCTCGATACCCGCACGCTTCTTGTAGTACATGAACATCCTGTACACTCCCCTGCGCTCCCAGCGTTTCCCGAAGTCCGTGTAAAAGAGCGGTTTGCGACCGTCGATCACGAGAGGAGGCCGGACCTCCAGGTAACGCCTGAGCGTCTTCGCGCAGTCATCGGTGATGTACACTATCGCCTCCTTTCCGCCTTTGCCCTCCACACGCAGTGTTAAGGCCTGCAGATCCAGGTCGCAATCATCCAGGTTGCATAGCTCAGATGCCCTCAGGCATCCATAGAACAGCGTTTGGAGCATTGCCAGATGCTTCAGGTTGGTGCATGCCGAAAAGATCCTCGCAATATCATTTTCGTCAAAGAAATACGGTATGGTGTTTGCAGGTCGGATGAACTTGAAACTGACGGCTTTCCCACGCATCTCATAATACCTCTGGATGGCGAAGCAGTAGTTGTTGATCGAGCTTCGAGAGAGCCTTTTCTCGTGAAGTGTTTCCTGGAAGGCAGCAAAATCGTCAGCATCCGGTTCATCCGTCCGTGCAAACTCCAGGAACTTCCCGACCCGAACGACATACGAGGATATCGTTGACTCCCTGAGACCACTCTCCTCGAGGTATCGAGTATACCTCTTCAATGCTGGCTTGAAGTCCTCTGTCTGCACTTCTCTCTTCCAGCTAACATCCAGCCGCTTCCTGGACATACTGCATCATCCCTGAAGCAGCGAGCGTGAAAAAGAATCCTGTCCCCCTGATATAAATTCTCTGGGAGTTATAGCTCAAAAATCGATACGCAGGAATGCGGGGGACGGGATTCGAACCCGCGAACACCTACGTGACAGGACCCTCAATCCTGCGCCTTTGACCATGCTTGGCAACCCCCGCATGCTTCTGGCAGAGAATACCGCATTGGATTTAAACCTCTCGCCTCAGGAGATCGAGGCGAGCGTATCCTGAAGGACCTCAGCCTTCTTCTTAAGCTCCTCCGCGGCCATCCTAACCAGATCCCTCGCATTTATAGACCCATCGCTCTCTATGCTCATGATGAATGCATCCTCCAGCGGCACGACTGAGATGGCCCGCTGGTCGCACTCCTCGACGCAGAGCCTGCAGAGCGAGCACTCTGTGATGTCCTTCACCTTGATGGTATCGTTCTCATCGAGCACGAGCACGCCACGCGGGCATACCTTCACGCATCTCCCGCAGCCGTTGCACCCGCTGATCTCTATTGACGGAAGGTTCTTGTAGCCGCAGAGCGTGCCGGCCTGCCACTTGGCATGCTCCTTTCCTGTGCGGAGCGTCGCGAAGCCCTCGATCACGAGCTTCTCACCCTCCCCGAGAACAACAAGCGGTATGTTATCGAATGCAGCCCTCACGGCGGGATCGCTGAATTTTATATCCCGTGAGTACACTGTCCCTGGGCCCTCAGCAGTTATCATGAAATCAATCCTGCAGCCTGGACAGCCAACACCGCCACACTGGCACTCATCCGGGGTAGAGTAGACGCTCAGATCATCAGCTTTTATGGGAACAAGACCGAGCCGTAGGGCGATCTGCTCGTCGAACAGCACGGATGTGTTCTCGTATATCGAGATCTCGTCGATAGCAAGCTTCGGGACCTCAGCTATGCACGACCGCCTGATGGCATTTGCAAATGCAGGAGTCACGCCGGAGAGGAGGAACCTCACCCGGTCGTCCCTAAGCTCGATTAGCTCAACATTCAAGGCTTATGCACCGTCAGACCCTTCTGCCCCTCTTCCCGCCCTTAGGCTTTGTGCCGTCATGCGGGATCGGAGTGACATCCTCTATCCGCCCGATTCTCAGACCTGCGCGCGCCAGCGCCCTTATCGCAGCCTGTGCTCCAGGACCTGGGGATCTCTGCTTGTTCCCGCCGGGTGCCCTGACCTTCACATGCACTCCGACTATGCCCTTGGCCTTGGCCTGCTCCGCGACCTGCATCGCCATCTGCATCGCGGTGTACGGGGAGCTCTCGTCTCTGGCGGCCTTTACCACCATACCGCCTGAGATCTTGGCGATCGTCTCAGCACCGGTCAGATCTGTTATCGTTATCAGCGTGTTGTTGAATGATGAGTAGATGTGTGCTATGGCCCATTTTCCCTCTGTCATGCCGACCCTCCAGCCCTGGCGACGATCTTAGATGACCTCTCCGGATGCCCCTCTCTTGCGAGCGGTGATCCTGCGTAGTAGTCGATGGTCATCTCGTCCCCTCTCTTCACAAGATAGCTCGGGACGGTAACCCTCTGACCTGCCACCTGGATGTGCCCGTGTGTTATGAACTGCCTCGCCTGTCGTATTGTATTTGCGAGGCCCTGCCTGTACACCTGGGTCTGCAGACGCCTCTCCAGGATATCTGTGATCTTCAGCGAGAGTATTGCATCGAGGTCAGCTCCATCCTTCAGGATGCCGAACCGCGAGAGTCTCTCTATAACCGCAGCGGCCTCGACATCTGCTCTGGCCTCGCCTCGAGCCTTTGATGCGAGAAGCATCCTTCCAACGCGCCTGTACTTCCTGAGAATGCTCTCGGCCTTCCAGAGCTCGCGCTTGTTTCTCAGCCCGTAGGTCTTTATGAGCTCGACCTCCTCGGCCATCCTTCCAGCTTCCCATGGCTTTCGGGGCCGCTCATATGTCTTGTGGCTCTTGCCAGGATATCCCATAAAATCACCTGCTCAGATCAGCTCTTTGTTGCCTGCGCCTTCTTCTTGGTGACGCCAACGGTCGCGCCGCTCCTGCCTGTGGATCTGGTCCTCTGTCCCCTGACTCTCAGGCCCAGCTCATGCCTTATGCCCTTGTAGCTTCTGGCCTTCTTCATGAGGTCGAGATCCTCGCGGAGTGTTGTGAGGACATCTGCGCCCATGACATGCCTGTCAACGCCTGTTATTATGTCCTTCCTCCGGTTCATCATCCAGGCCGGAATGCTCTCCGTGGCATTCTCTATCACGTTCTTCAGAGCCTCTATCTGCTCCTCTGGCAGCTTTCCGAGAATCGCATAGGGATCTACCCCTGCCTTCACTGCGAACACCCTGGCCAGCCTTCTGCCGACGCCCTTGATGCCGGTAAGAGCCATCTGAACCTGCTTCTTCCCATCAAGATCGGTGTTGTAAATGCGGACTATGTGCCTCAGCTCAACTGAGCTCTCAGTATCCTTCTTCTCCATCTCCAATTACTCCTCCAGAACGCCTGGGCTCGACGAGCCCGATCTGGAGCAGCCCCGGATCAGATCCGGCGCCGCCCACTCACCGGCTGTGCGGTGGGGCGATTGATGCAAATCCAATGCGAAGATACGCTCCTGATACATAAGATTATCTGTTTGGCGGTTTTCCGGTCTATCTTTGTTGAGTTGATCTCGACAGGCCGGCTCCTGTAGATGTTTGTCTTGAACAATGTCGGCATGGAAATCGACTCATTGAACATGTTAATACTTGTCCGACGCCCTGCAGCGTGGTTGATGGCTATGAATCGCCTGAAGCTATTGCTTTTGCACTTATCCACACGTGGTAGACCACCTGAACTTCAAACGCAGGGATAAGAAACTTGGAAGGCCTTCGATGAACAAGATCTGGTCGTGTACTCAGATCATTGAAATCAGCAGCATGTGGCCGTGCAGGATTGTGATCTGTTTTGCCTGAAAAGAGATTCCTGAAATTCCATTCAGTGATCCAAGTACACGACCGATATTTTGAGAGGGGCTCATTTCCTGCAGTCCTTTCAGGCCTCACGGCATTTTGACAGTACTGCTCTTATCACATCCCGCTCCTGGGGCATGAATACGCTGCCGTCGCCATCGAAGCGCGGCAGGCCGCGAACGACGACTGCAGGTGTCGAATCTCCTGCTTCGCCCATCAGCAGGTTCGCCATACCGGCGATCTCGTCTGCTACAGCCTCCAGGGTTATCTCGAGCTTTCTGCCATGGATATCAGATGCTCCTCTCCAGTCCCTGATGGGGGAGATGCCGGACCAGCCGATGGCCACGCCCGTGACGCCGAACCTGAACGGTCTGCCGCACGTATCTGTTATTATGACCGGACAATCCCTGCTCAGCTCTCCACGTATCCTCTCAGCGCTCAGCGATGGGTTCTCCGGAAGGAGCAGTATCTTCCCCGCGGGCACATTCGACTGGTCTATGCCGGCGTTGACGCAGACGTGGCCGAACCTTGTGACGACCAGGAGAAACGGGCTGTCCAGGAGGATCTCAGAGGACTCCTCGAGAACCGCCTGAACGAACCTGGGGTCCTTTCCGAGTTTCCCTGCTATCTCCAAGGCCCTCTCCCCCGGCGTGTAGGAGCTCAGCTCCCTGACCCGGCCCTCGGATTTCGAGACAACAGTGCTCGCGATGCAGATCAGATCGCCATCTAGGAGCTCGAATCTAGACTGGATCAGCTCTGCCAGGTTATCGCCCTCCTCGATAACAGGAAGACCCCTGACCAGATGCAGGCTTACAGATTCCATCATCGAACCATCTTCCGCACCCAGTCCGCCCCTGCCCTGAATATCTCCAGGTTCAGCGGCACCAGCTTTGGCTTCTTCGAGAACGCATCCTTTATCGCGCCCACAAAAGAGTCCTCAGGAAGACCGAGACGGTCGGAGGCCATGAGGGCGCCGAGCATCGCGGTATTTGCAGCCTGCTGCGCTCCCTTCTGCGTGGCTATCTCCGTCGCGGGCACAGGTACCGATCTGACGCCTCCCTGAAACTCGCCAGCGAGCATATCGTAGAGAACCAGCTCTCTGACGCTGGACGAGAACTTCTCCAGAGAGGGGCGGTTGAACGCCACCAGGATGTCGATCTCATCCACGACAGGAGATGCTATCGGCTCTCCGGATATGACCACGGTGCAGTTCGATGTTCCTCCCCTCTGCTCCGGGCCGTAGTCCGGGTACCATGAGACGAACCTGCGTGAGAGGTATGCTGCCTGGGCGAGCGCGAGACCCATGCTGAGAACTCCCTGCCCTCCAAATCCGGAGATCCTGATGCTCCTTGTAACAAACTCCGGATCATGCTCAGGCTCTATCGACTTTTCCCCAGACACACCGAATATCCGGTCAAGCGACTCCTTTGAGAAATCGCTCTTCATCCGCACAATCGGCTCGGCCTCTGCAGATCTATCCCGGAATCGCCTCAGCGGAAACTCCTTCTCCATCTCCTCGTTTATGAAGCGCTCAACTCCCCTGGCGTCCATCCTCAGTATTGTCGGGCATGGCGAGAGGAACTCCACAAACGCATACCCCTTCTTGTCCCGCTGTATCTCCAGCGCCTTTCTCACCGCCCTTCTTGCCTTTCGAATGTGCTCTATATCTGACAACGAGACGCGCTCTATGTACACAGGCGCCTTGAGCGTGTCCAGGATCTCGCAGATGTGCAGTGGATAGCCAGCCTCCTTTGGATCCCTGCCGGTTGGCGTCGTGGATGTGACCTCTCCGACCAGCGTGGTCGGTGCCATCTGGCCGCCCGTCATCCCGTAGACCGTGTTGTTCACGAAGAAAACTGCCATCTTCTCCCCGCGGTTCGCGGCCTGTATCGTCTCGTTGAGACCTATGGAGGCGAGATCACCATCCCCCTGGTACGAGATCACTATCGCATCGTCCTCAGCCCTTGAGATCCCTGTGGCTATCGCAGGAGCTCTCCCATGGGCTGCCTGGACATGGCCGCAGTCGAGGTAGTAGTAGGCGAAGACAGCACATCCCACAGGGCTCAGAAGGACGCATCTGTCCTGTATGCCCAGATCCGCCATCGCCTCGCCTATCAGCTTGTGAAGAATGCCATGACCGCAGCCGGGACAGTAGTGTGTCGCTCCTGGCGCGCTTCCTCCCTTTCGCGGATACTCGCTGTAAAGGCCCGGATGCCCGCCCAGATCCCTTCTCATCGGCTCACCTCCCTGATCTTTCTCATGATCTCCTCGCGCGTGATCAGATTGCCCCCGTATCTCGAGACAAGCTCAACATCAGCGCCTGTTGCGAGAATTATATCCTCCCTCATCTGACCGTCGCTCATCTCCACAGATATGAACCTGCAGCCCCTTTCAGCGATCTCCTTCAGCGCCATGTCCGGGAACGGGAAGAGCGTTATGGGCCTGAAGAGACCTGCCCTGATGCCCTCACGCCTGGCGGCATCGACCGCAGACCTGGCGATCCTGCTGCTTATGCCATACGATACCAGAACCACATCTGCATCATCCATTCTGTAGGTCTCATAGGAGACCTCGTTCTCCCTCATCCGCCTGTACTTCTCCTGGAGCCTGAGGTTGTGTCTTTCAAGTTCGTCGAAGTTCAGGAAGATTGATGTTATCACATTCCCTCTGGTCTCCTTTGTGCCGCAGACAGCCCACGATGTATCGATAACAGGAGTGATGGCTCTCTCAGGGAACCTCAGCGGCTCGACCATGTGCCCCAGAACGCCATCTGCAAGCACCACAGCGGGATTCCTGTATTTGAAAGCCAGATCGAATGCTTTCATCGTGAGATCGCACATCTCCTGCACCGAGTTCGGAGCGAGCACGATGTTCCTGTAGCAGCCGTGCCCTCCGCCCTTGACAGTCTGGTTGTAATCCGACTGCTCGGGCCCTATGTTCCCCAAACCTGGACCTGCTCTGTTGATATCGACAATGACGCACGGGAGCTCCGCTCCTGCCAGGTAGCTTATACCCTCCTGCTTGAGGCTCATGCCTGGACCTGAGGAGGCGGCCAGCACCCTATGGCCGGCAGCCGCAGCCCCGTAAACCATGTTTATCGCGGCCTCCTCAGACTCAGCCTGGACGAACTTCCTCCCAAGCATCGGGAAGTACCGGGAGGCCTCCTGCAGTATTTCACTTGCAGGAGTTATCGGGTAGCCGAAGAAGCAGTCGCAGCCAGCATACATCGCCCCGATCACAACAGCTGTGTTGCCCGCTACCAGCTTTGATGGCATGGTCTCACTCGCCCTTCGATGGTATGTGAACAGCAAGCGCGTTCGGCTCAGGGCATGTGTAGTAGCACGCGCCGCATCCGATGCATCCGTCGCCTGCGTACACGGAATACCTGTAGCCCCTGCTGTTCAGCTCCTCGCTCATCCTGAGCACGTTGACAGGGCATGCGAGAACGCACCGCTCACATCCCTTGCACTCAGTTATGTTTATAACAGGATACGGCTTGTCCTTCTCCCTTATCTCGACCCTGCGTATCTTCCCGCTTATTGTCTTGGGGAGCTCCTCCACAAACTCCACGATCCTGGGGTACTTGTAGGGAGCTGTTATCCTCTTGACATGCTCCTGCAGCTCTCTCTTCAGCTCCTCTGAGGGGGTGTATCCTTTTGTAAGAACCACCGTCGCCTTGATCACCTGCCCTCTGATGGGATCTGGAACGCCTGTTATCGCGCATTCCAGAACTGCGGGATGTGTCATCAGTGCGCTCTCGACCTCAAACGGCCCGACCCTGTAGCCGGAGGTCTTTATCATGTCGTCTGTCCTTCCGACGAACCATATGTATCCGTCCTCGTCGACCCAGGCGGTATCTCCTGTGTGATAGTATCCATCATGCCAGGTGTTCCTCACCCTGTCCGGATCGAGGTGGTAGTCGATGAAGAGCCCTATCGGCTTCCCTTTGTCCGTGCGGATGACTATCTCGCCCTCCTCTCCAACCTCACAAGGCCTGCTGTCTTTAAGAAGTATGATATCAAAGCCAGGGGCAGGCTTGCCCATCGATCCAGGCTTCGGCTCCATCCACGGGAAGTTCGCTATGGTCACCACGGTCTCGGTCTGGCCGTAGCCCTCCATGAGCCTGAGACCTGTTACCTCCAGGAACTTCTCATACACCGATGGGTTCAAAGGCTCGCCTGCGGTGACCGCATACTTCAACGTGGAGAAATCGTACTTCGACATATCTCCCTTGATCATGAACCTGTAGATCGTCGGAGGAGCGCAGAATGTTGTGACCCTGTATTTTGCGAGCTTCTCCATCATCCTTCCCGCGTCAAACCTGTCGTAGTCGTAGACGAAGACCGCTGAGCCAGCTATCCACTGGCCGTATATCTTGCCCCAGGCGCACTTCGCCCAGCCTGTATCCGCGACCGTGTAGTGCAGTCCATCGTCCATGACATTCTGCCAGTACTTTGCTGTCAGTATGTGACCCAGCGGATACGTCTGGTCGTGCTTCACCATCTTAGGATATCCGGTGGTTCCGGAGGTGAAGTAAGCTATAAGAACATCCTCGTTCCTGGTGGCCTCCTCTCCCACAGGTCTTGTGAAATCAGGAGATGCATCAGCAAGCGCACGCCGGAAGTTTATCCATCCATCCCTCTCCTGATCCTCTCCTCCCACAAACGCTTTTATGAGATCGACATCGCCAAGCTCTTTGTGAGCGAGATCGACCTCCTCGGGCACACCATCCTCTATGATGCACACAACCATCTTCAGGTTCGCCTTTTTTATTCTGTAGACGATGTCCTTTGCTTTCAGCATGTGCGTCGACGGGATCGCCACAGCTCCTATCTTGTTGAGCCCTATCATGCAGATCCAGAAGTCGTAGCGGCTCTTCAGCGTGAGCATCACGGTATCGCCTTTTCTGATTCCATAGCTCCTGAAGAGGTTCGCAGCCTTGTCGCTCCAGTGCTTCATGTCCCTGAATGTGAATATCCTCTCCTCTCCGTGATCGTTGCACCAGACAAGAGCAATCTTATCAGGCTGTTCCTCAGCGTAAACATCGACGACATCGTAGGCGAAGTTGAAGTTCTCCGGAACTATTATTCTGAAGTTGTTCCTGAAATCCTCGTATGAGTCGAACTCGACCCTTGACACGAACTTGTGCAGAAGCGATGCCAAATAAAGCCCCTCCCTCACATGACAATGACAAGCATCCTGGCAGGTCTGTTGTTGAGAGCCTCCATGGCATGATCATACGACGAATCGAAGAATATCGAATCGCCCTCGTTGAGGACGATCTCGTTGTTGTGGATGTATATCTTTATGGTCCCCTCGAGGATGTAATCGAACTCCTGGCCTGGGTGGCTGTATACTGCTGGCTTTTCAGACCTCGGCTCGACGGTGACTATGAACGGCTCCGCCTTCTTGTGAGCGAACCTTCCCGCAAGGCTCTGGTACCTGTACTGCTTCCTCCTCTCTACCTCCACGCCCTCTCCCTTTCTGGTCACGGTGAAGATGCTCATCTTCGGCTCCTGGCCTGTGAGCAGGAGGCTCATGTCCACATCGAGGCGCTGCGCGATCTTGAAAAGCAGGCTCGCCGGTATATCGAGATGGCCTGACTCGTAGCCGCAGTACGTCTCAAGCGGCACTTTGAGATAACCGGCCATCTCCTCAGGTGATATCTTTGAGAGCTCTCGAAGCTCACGTATCCGCGATCCGATCTCCTCAAGCTTCTCGTTCATGGTGGTCAAGCAATATCTGCATGTATATAGAACCTGTCGCTGAAGGTGCGTTTACTGGACCATGTTCCCTGTCTCATGACTGTCAGGCGCCAGAGGCTGATGGTGCCCGTGGCCCCTGCTGAAACGTTCGCGAATAAAGCAAACAAAATCCGTGCGCCTCAACAGCATAAGAGTTGCCGCTGACGCAGAGCTCTTCCCCTACACGCCTGCCTCTGCAACTCCCCTGAGGAAGTGACCTGAGGTGATCCCGCCCATGGCCATTCGCAGGATCCTGCTTTTGAGCTCCGGGATCGCTGAAGGCTCCCTCGCTGCCCTCGAGTAGATCTCTGCCATCTCCCTGGCGTACCTGCCGGTCCTCCATCTGGCATCTATCGCCACATAATCCACACCCATAGAGGAGATCTGCGGGATGTGATCCAGGAGGCAGGTCTCCACGCTGTTCAGTATGTTCGTTACACCTGTGGAATCCCTCCTGACAGGAAAGATGCGCTTGCGGTCCCTGATCGCGCAGCTCTCTCCCTCTGAGATGAGCCTGTCCTCTGTCACAGCGATCACGATGTTCCCCTGGGCGATCAGCTCGAGATCGGGTCTCTGCCGGAGGGACGCGATGGAGGCGATCTGGCGGGCGGAGAGCTCAGGCGAGAGCGTCAGGGCTCTCGCTCCGGAGAGCATGCAGACGCTGAGTGAGTTCCAGATGTTCAGCCCCGGACCTCCGAAGATCCTGCATCCGTATCGCTCTGCGGCCTCGAGAGCGCCCAGGTTCTCTACCATGATCTTATCAACTGAAATCTCGCGCAGAACGTCCCCGGCCATGCGGAGGAAACGATCCCTGGTTATCCGGGGCCACTTCCAGACCAGCTCTGCGCGCCCCTCGCAGAGATCGCATGCCCTCTCAAGGGCAGAGACCAGATCGTGCTCATCCCTGATCAGCGGCTCGAAGTACACCCTCTCCGCGCCACCCTCCAGCGCTCCATCAATCACATCCAGGCAGCCGGCATAAACCGATACCCTCAGCCGCTCAGCTCTCCTCCCAGTTCTATCGAGGGATGGCATTCTTCTTACGATGCACCTTCTTTTGTGAGCACGCACAAGAGCTGTCTCCGCAGCCTTGAGGATATCTCTGCGAAGCTGGTTGAGGTTCGCCGGCGTGGTGTAAAGACTCCCAGGATAATCGACTGTGATCTCCCTGAAGACGAACTGGGTGCCGCCGGTTCTCCTGATGTGGGATTCTATCTGTGAGACGCTCAGTGGAAGCGTTCTCGCAGCCTCCATGACAAAGCCCCCTCTCACGGATAACTCCATCCTTCCCGATGGACCATCGAGATACACATCCGCAACCGGCACCCCGTTATCGAATGATATCCTCAGATCGATGGGGATTCTATCTCTGCCTCTTCTGATGATGCTCTCAGCATCCTCCTTCAGGCGTGCGGATCGCGTTATGTAAACATCCATTCCTGCCCGAGCACCCTCAGGCACCCTGAGCCTGAGCAGACCATCCCTCAGATATATCTTCCCTCTCACAACGAATCCGATCTCCTCGGATCCGGAGCGTAGCACAGCCCCGTCACCGGGCTCTGGGATGATCCCGGTGGCAGATACAACTGCGACACCGCCTGAGCAGTTCAGGATCCTGCCCACCAGGACGCCCCTGTTATCCGGCATCTCCCTTCCCATGATATCATCTGCGCCCAGGATGTACCCTTCTGTAAATCCCCTGTTGAAGGCGAGAGCGAGCCTCTGGATCTCTTTCTCATCCGGCGTCCACTCGCCTCTCGCGATGGCATCGAGAGCCTCTCTGTAAACACTCGTCACAACAGCAACATACTCTGGAGACTTCATCCGCCCCTCGATCTTGAGCGCGTCGATGCCGGCTGCTACGATCCTATCAAGGGACAGATAGGTGCAGAGATCACGTGTGGAGAGCAGATATCCATCAACCCCATCACTTTTCAGCTCTCTCAGCCTTCCGTATTCGTCCGCAGCGCCCCTGAGCAGGCTGTAGGGCTTCCTGCACGGCTGGGCGCACATCCCGCGGTTTCCGCTTCTCCCGCCCATCGATGAGGACAAGAGGCACTGACCTGAGTAGGAGTAACAGAGCGCACCGTGCACAAAGACCTCAAGCCCGATGTTCAGATCATCAGAAACTATTTTTATATTTTTTATATCATCAACAGACAGCTCTCTGGCGAGCACCACCCTCTTCAGCCCGTTTCTTGCGGCCCAGATCACCCCATCCGTGCTGTGGATCGTCATCTGGGTTGAGGCATGAAGCTCCAGCTCCGGCACGATCTCCCTGGCGAGCCTGATGACTCCAGGATCCTGCACGAGTATCGCGTCTGCGCCGATCTCGCAGAGCTCTGTGAGGTAATCCTCCAGCTCGTGGATCTCACCATCGTGAACCAGAGTGTTCACAGTCACATAGACCCTGACACCCCTCGCGTGGGCGTAATCCACAGCATCCTCCAGGCTGGGGAAGTTCTCTGCGAACATCCGCGCGTTGAATCGCCTTCCTCCAAGGTAGACAGCATCCGCTCCAGCTGCAACAGCCGCTACAAGCGCATCCCATGAGCCGGCCGGCGCCAGAAGCTCCGGTATCGCATTCCCTATCGAACGCATTTCAGATGAGTTCTGCAGCGGCATCATTAATATGCATGTCCCCGGTCACCGCTGAAGCTGCATCTACTAACGGGAGAGCTCCATGCAGCGCCTGGAAAGGTTAATAACAGAGGGAGCACGAGGTGATCACGCGGGCTCGTGGGGTAGAGGATATCCTAGCGGGCTTCGGAGATCTCATCGAGGAGACCCGCTGACCTGGGTTCGATTCCCAGCGAGTCCGTCTTGCGACATGCTGGTTATTGTACCTTGGGTATTGAGTCATGAATGCCCGCGGTGCGGGCTCAGGCTGGACCGGGACCACAATGCAGAGCGGCTACTTATAGCAGGCCGCTGCATCTACGCTGGTAGAACCACTTTGAACATGCTCACGCTCCCGGACTTTGGGGTATAGAGCCTGTGGGGTATCGGATGAATCGAATCGAAGAAACCTTCGACTTCGTCGGGGGGCTTCGACGACTCTCGATACAATCGAGAGGCTTCGAAGCGAGTCGAAGCGCAGGAAGCCAATCCCCTTCAGGGGAAAGGAGGTCACATGTAAATGCATTCTATACAACCAGGATGCTCCGCTGCCTGCTTGTTGTATTGATCCTCATACCTTCCGTGGCATCTCAGGAGTTCATGCTCTTTGCAGATGACTGCTACAAGGCCGCTGGCTCCCCTGATATACAGATCTCAGCTGTGAATCCCCTCATCGATGCTGGAATGCCCTGTGTCCTGAAACTCATCGTTGCGAACGACGGCAGGCTCGATGCGCTCATCCCCACAGGCTTCTCAGGCTCCGAGGATCCGGAGGGGGAGATGAGGGAGGAGATGAGGGCAGCGGATGCTCTGAATGTGGTTGTGGAGGTATCAGCTGATGTAGGATTGAGGACACCTGTTCAGAGGAGGAGCATCCCTCTGCTCCCGGCGGGGTCTCATGCAGTTCTCGAGTTTCCTGTGGTCGTGGATTTCAACGCATCGAGCTGCATCCTGAATGTGAATGTCACATACGAGCATCAGATAGATGCCAAGATCTCGAAGGGAAAGCCGGTGCAGCTGTACGTTCCAGGCAATGCGAGCAGGAGCATACCCCTGGAGGTTCGCAGGAGCGAGAGGCTCAGAGTGCTTCATACCGATGGAGAGCTCCGGGCAGGCTCCAACAGGAGCCTGGGGATAGTGATCAAAAACCAGTCTCCATGGACGCTGAGGAACTGCAGTGTCAAGCTCATCGCATCCGATCCCATTCGATCGTCACAGCCGGCTGTATGGATTGGCAATCTGATGCCCGGCGAGCCGGCCCTGGTGAGGGTGTGGGCTGATGTGGAGGGGAATGCCAGCCTCGATCAGTACCGGATCTCATGCCTGATAGACCACGATGAGGGTACGGAGCGTCTGACATTCCCTGTGAGAATCTCCAGAGGTCGTTCGTCGATCACATGGATGGCAGCAGCTGTTCTCCTTGCAATTCTCATCGCAGCGAACCGCATGAGGCGCGCTGGTGGTCTGAGACGGAGATCCAGCCTGCGGGCCGCAAGGAGAAGGCGCAGGTGAGCATCGTATTTTGCGCCCTGATGCTCTCCATCAGCGGGTGCTGAGGCAGTTCTTAGAGGGCTTCGATGTGCAGGCGGTCCGGAGCTGACGCTGAGAAAGCATCGGCTCTGTCTCTTGCACACGAAAACCATTTATCTGCATCATCTGAGATCAGCGTGTG
This sequence comes from Methanothrix sp., assembly GCF_030055635.1. Taxonomy (NCBI): domain Archaea; kingdom Methanobacteriati; phylum Methanobacteriota; class Methanomicrobia; order Methanotrichales; family Methanotrichaceae; genus Methanothrix; species Methanothrix sp. Next base: position 13,848 of record NZ_JASFYM010000004.1, read on the forward strand.
CTCAGACCTGTACAGTGCGTCGTGCCGTTCAAGTCGAGCGGGTGCAAGACACGCCTGTCCCCGGTGCTTTCCGGTGAGCAGAGATGGCTTCTGGCAGTGGCGATGCTCAGGGATGTGCTCAGGGCGCTGAGGTCGATCGGGATGGTGACCGTGCTGGCGCGCCCCGGGATGAGCGGAGATCTCATTGCAGATCTCAATGCATCCCTGAGGTTCTCCGAGCTGGAGCTCGGGGATGCTCTGAACGAGTTCATCGATGAGAATGCAGCATCTGGATGGCCTTATGATGTTCTTATAGTCATGGCAGATCTCCCCCTGCTCAGGGAGGAGGATGTGCTCGGAATGCTCCGGTCCCCGGGCGGCGTGGTGCTGGCCCCGGGCCGCGGGGGCGGTACCAACATGATCCTGATAAGGGACAGGAGGTTCAGGACTGTGTACCAGGGCATGAGCTTTGCGAGGCACCTGAGAGAGGCTGAGGAGCTGGGAATCGAGACGGGATACTACTATTCATACAGGGCAGGATGCGACATAGACGAGCCCGGGGATCTGATCGAGATAATGCTTCACAGCAACGGCGAGGCGAGGGCGCTGCTGGAGAGCTTCGGGCTCCGCATAATCGAGGGCGAGGGAAGAGCCAGGCTGAATCAGCTCCAGGCTGATGGGTAGCGCATGTGGGGGTCTGGGATTCGCCAATGCCCACCATTTCTCTCGTAGGGCTCCGACGCATCTGAAGTAGGAAAGCGGAGGACGCGCCTAAAATTCGTTTGTTTCATCCAGTCTGGTTCATTCATCTGATGCATCCGCGTTCTGGGATATCTTCCTGAGCGCATCAGCGATGTTTTTTATGACATCACTCTCATCGTCTGTTCTCGCCACAATGTGGGCCACATCCTCAGCCATATACTTGAACTGCAGCCCCCACATCTCAGCTGATTCTTTAATGCCGAAGGCCAGATCCGCCCTTCCCTGGAGCACGGCCAGAGCTGCGCCTGAGTGGGTCCTGACCTCCATAGATATCCTGACGTCCGGGAGCATCGAATCCATTATGGATCTGATACCAGACTCCCTGCTCCATGCTGCGAACGCGGCGCCATCCGGATTCAAAAGAATGTCATGATTCCTGGAGATCAGCCCCAGCTCTCTCCTGTAAGATGCGACGACCATGAGATCTGCGGGCAGCTCTGTTGCTGCTGTGACGCACGCGAGATCCGCCAGCCCGTCCTGGAGATCTGATAGCGCTCTCAGCGAACCCCTTACAAGGTACCTGAACCGTAGATCCATGCGGTCCAGAGCATCCTCCAGCAGGGGGCAGCTCTCCCCGCTGATGATGAGATCGATGTCATCACAGGAGAGCGGATGGACATCGACAACCTCCCCTGCATTCAGATACTCTCTATCAGCAGGGATGTCGATGATTCCATCGGACGCTGCAAGAGTCGTGACAGCGCCGCTTCCCCTGTCGAACGGGTACGCCCTGCCCCTGTGCAGGATAACAGGAAGCATCTGCCTCCTGGATTCAGACCTGAAAGGCCTGGCGAGTGCTGCTTTTACGGAGACCGGACGGGATCTCAGCCCAAGGGAGCGATGTATCACTGGAGATACAAGCTGCCAGAAGACGGCCAGCGCGCTCGTCGGATACCCTGGCAGACCTACCACAGGCTTCCCACCCACCCTCCCGAAGAGCGTGGGCTTGCCAGGCTTGAGGTTTATCCCGTGGAATACCAGCTCCCCCAGATCGCCAACAACCCTGTAGAGCATATCGCCCCGGCCTGCAGATGTCGACCCGCTCAAAATCACCATATCGCAATCGATCACAGCATTGGCAACAGCCTCTGAAAGGGCATCGTAGCTGTCCGGAACGACGCCGTAGACCACAGGCTCTGCGCCGAGCTGTGATAGAGCGGATGAGATCGTGTATGTGTTCACGTCGTAGATCCTGCAGGGCATCAGATCCTCATCAGGCGATACGATCTCATTGCCTGTCGATGCCACCCCCACCTTGAGAGACCTGATGTTAACCCTGGAGATGCCGAGGGCTGCGAGCATGCCTATCTCCCTCGGGCCGAGAGGTGTGCCCGCGCTGAGCACTCTTTCTCCTAAGGAGACATCAGCGCCCCTTCTCTGGACATTCTCATATGGATGCACCGGTCTTCTTATCACAACATAACCATCGACCACATCAGCATGCTCGACCATCACAACAGCATCCGCGCCCCCGGGCAGCGCAGAACCTGTGGAGATCTCGACAGCCTCTCCAGGGCCCGCAGATGCATCGGGAACGCTGCCGGCAGACACAGACCCCACGATCCTGAGCATGACCGGAGAGGGCTCTGACGCGCCGAAGGTATCCTGGGATCTCACAGCATATCCATCCATGGCGGCGCGATCGAAGTGAGGAACATCGATCTCCGCTATCACATTCTCAGCGAGAACCCTGCCGAGCGCATCCTTCAGATGAACACTTCTTACCCTGGGAGCTGGTGCATCTCCGAGAACTAGCTCGATCGCCTTATCCAGGGCTATGAGCCTGTGGAAGCTGTGCACAGCATCACCTCAGCCTCGCGGACCTCTGGCGGAGGAGATGATCCGCAAGAACCAGCGCGACCATCGCCTCTGCCACAGGCACTATCCTCGGGGGGATCGCGGGATCATGCCGCCCCCTGACAGAAATATCCACGGACTCCCCTGACTGCAGATCCACGGTCCTCTGGGAGATGGCGATGGATGGAGTGGGCTTCACGGATATCCTGCACAAAATCGGGGCGCCGGTGGATATGCCTCCAAGTATTCCACCGGCGCTGTTCCTCTCGAACGATATCCTGCCGTTCTCATAAAATATAGGATCGTTCATCCCACTTCCCCTCAGCCGGGCGCTCTCTGTACCCGCTCCTATCTCAACGGCCTTCACCGCGCCTATGCTCATCAGCGCCTTTGCGAGATCAGCGTCCAGCTTGTCGAAGACAGGCTCGCCAAGTCCGGGGGGCACACCGATCGCCACGACCTCCACCACCCCGCCCATGCTGTCTCCCTCTGATCTCACGGACTCAAGGAGCGAGAGCATTCTGGCCGAAGCATCCGCGTCCGGGCATCTTATGGGGCTCGATTCCGCTCTCTCTCTGATGCCAAGAAGCTCCTCACGATCTATGCTGCCCCGCGATGTCCATAACGGCAGAGACGCCCTGATGCCGCCGAGCTCGATGACATACCCAACGATCTCCACCCCGAACTCTGAGAGGAGCTTCTTCGCCACAGCCCCGGCCGCGACCCTGCCCACTGTCTCCCTAGCAGATGCCCTTCCGCCGCCGCGGTGGTCCCTGATCCCGTACTTCGCATGGTAAGTGTAATCAGCATGCCCGGGCCTCGGGGTGTGGCGGATGGCATCGTAGTGCAAGCTCCTCGCGTCCCTGTTCCACACCAGCATCGATATGGGCGTGCCGGTTGTGAGCCCCTCAAAGACACCGCTCAGGATCTCGACGGTGTCAGCCTCACGCCGCTCAGTCGTCGCCGTGCTCTGCCCTGGGCGCCTCCGGTCGAGCTCCCTCTGCACATCCCTCTCGCTGAGCTCTATCCCTGCAGGGCAGCCATCAACCACAGCGCCCACCGCTCTTCCGTGCGATTCGCCCCAGGTCGTGACCCTGAAGACCGTTCCGAATGTGCTCCCGCCCATCGTTCACTCCTGCCGCCTTCTGTGCATCTCATACGCGTATTTGGAGAGAGCATCTGCCTCTGCGTTCGCCTCTCTCGGTACCCAGACGAACTCGTGATCGATTCCCTCGAGCATGCTCTTTATCAGGGGGACGTACCGCCTGGACGTCTCCGATCTGACCATCCATTCGCCCCTCATCTGCTTTACGACCAGCCTGGAATCACCCTTGAACACCACTCTATCCTGAGGGGCATTTGCGCGAATCCACCGGATCGCCGCGAGAAGGGCCTCGTACTCTGCCACGTTGTTCGTCATGCCCATGCCCTCGCCCACGACACCCCATCCTTTGTGAATCAGCTCGCCGTTGCGGTAGACGAGATAACCATATGCTGCCACGCCGCCCGGATTCTTTGGACTGCAGAGGCCGTCGAAGAATACCGTGATCATTCGCTGCTCCAGCATCCGCCCTTCTTTTTGAGATCCAGCAGATCGCAGAGCTTGCTGGCAGTTGCCTCGACCGTTGAGATGCCCACATCATCGTTCTCAGCGGGCCTGACCGCGATCCCGCCGAAGTGGCTGTTGTCGCCAACAACGATCATTCCGTGGATGTGCATCCATGCGTGTATCGCCTCTATCGTCTTCTCCTGGCCGCCGTTCCTAGATCCGCCGACGGCTATCGCGCACCCGGCCTTGTCTTTGAGCTTGAAGCCCTGCCTGCGCAACGGCAGGGTGCGGTCGAAGATCGCCTTGAGCTGCGCTGTGACCGAGCCGAAGTAAACGGGAGATGCGACCACGATGCCGTCCGCGCTCTGGAGCAGCTCATAGATTTTAACCATGTCATCGTCGATCGGGCATGCCTTCCCCCTGCCGCACTCGCCACAGTCAGTGCAGAACCCGACTCTGAGCTGCGAGCAGAGCACGCTCTCAGTTCTGTACCCCCTCTCCGAGGCAACCCTGAGCGCCCTCTGGAGGAGGTACTCTGTGTTCCTTCCGCTCTTCGGGCTTCCGGATATTCCAAGCACCATCGCCATCGTATCACCCTTCAAAGAGATTCCACGCATCTATATGAGCTCTCGGTCTGGATTCTGGGATCCTGCTGATCTGAGGAGCGCGGAGTGGTGTCAGAAAGCCGGCGCTCCACTGTCAGACAGCAAATGAGAACACGTTCAGGCCACACTCACATCGCAAAGATCTCCAGTATCCTTTTTGATATGTGCTCCGCTGCGCTTTCAGGGTCCATCGTGGTCGTGTCGACTACAATTTCCGGTCTGAGAGGCTCCTCGTATGCCACACCGACGCCCGGGACCCTGGCGCCTGAGGCGGCTTTTTTGTATACGTTCTTCGGCGCGAACTCCGCCTTTCTGGCAGCCTCCCTTTCCATGCACACATCCAGTGGGGCCTTTATGTAAACCTCCGCGAACCTATCCACGAGCTTTCTCGCGAGATCTCTGTAGCTCCTCCGGTTTGCAGTCGCATCGATGATCACATTGACGCCTGCATCGCATAGCAGCTTCGCCATGTATGCAAGGCTCGCATATACGATATCCCTCTCCTCATCTGTGTACCTCGGATTAGGCGTTATCACCTTTCTTATCTCGTCGAGCTCCAGTATCCTGGCCTCGACGCCCATCCTCGAGAGGTGCTCCCTCGTCCTTCTGGCGATCGTGGTCTTGCCGCATCCGGGAAGACCGGTGAACCATACAGCCCAGGCCATGGTCAGGAGTGTGGCAGGCGATCTAATAAAGCTGCGCACACAGCCAGCACAGCGAAAGCCATGCATCATCGGTTAAGGGTGGGTTTAACAGTGTGTGTGGTTCTGTGGCTGGCCACACGATATCCTGCATTAACCAAAACAATACTCTTATTTTGGAAGAAAACATCCCTTATCTGGTTATTGGCTTTAATCTTATTCGGACAGATCCCAGAATATTTGAAAATTTTAATATAAGTCGCTGGATCAATAAAAGCGGAACATATTAATATGCCACATTCAAGCTTTTAAGTCAAAACAAATGTAGTTATCTGAAAATCAGTCTGATGAAGGTTCATGAAATATCAACAACTTGCAGTTTGGTGGTGAGATCGTGTTGGAGTATGATAGCATAACCAAAGCTAGGTCATTAAATCCAAAGCGGCTTAAGGTTCTGCACATTGCTGGTTTGTTTCCCACAAAGCAAAACCCTGTTGCAGGAATTTTTGTTTATGAGCATGTGAAGGCAACAGCACTACACTGTGAGGTGATTGTTATATATGCAGAAAGCGTATATGAGCAAGTTAATGGTCCTTATGAGATCGAAGACAATAGGGATAACACCATTCGTGTTTTGCGCATACGCTGCAGGAAGTCTCCTCTCCCCAAGACATCTTACCTCATTTATATGTGGGGTATATTTGCAGCATTTCGAAAGCTATTGCGTGAGGGGTGGCAGCCTGATGTTATTCATGGGCATATATACTCTGCAGGTGTTCCAGCAGTGCTGATAGGGAAGCGCTATGGAATACCGGTGGTTATCACCGAACATTATACGGGATTTCCGTTAGGGATAATTCGGGGTATTACCAAACAAATGGCGAAATTTGCCTTTGAGCAGGCAAACATGGTATGTCCGGTGAGTGATTATCTGAGAAGATGTATAGAGGCGTATGGAATAAGGGCGCGTTTTCGTGTGGTCCCCAATGTTGTTGATACATCGCTTTTCGCACCTGAGGATACAACCCATATGAGAGAGTCGAATCTAAAGCGATTACTTCTTGTGGCATTGTTAACCCCCAAGAAAGGCGTGCCGACACTACTTCATGCTCTGGCCCTACTTAAGGAGGTGCGGAATGATTTCGTCCTAGATATTGTGGGTGATGGTCCGAATCGTGCTGAGTATGAAGACTTGTCTAGCAAACTTGATTTACAGGACATTGTCCGATTTCATGGATTTTTGAAAACTAAGCAAGAGGTTGCGAAATTCATGAAACAATGTGATATTTTTATTCTTCCCAGCTATGTTGAGACTTTCGGTGTGGTGCTGATCGAAGCTTTAGCTTGTGGGAAACCAGTAATTGCTTCAGATATAGGGCCATCACGAGAGATTATAACTGATGCTGTGGGAAAACTTGTCGCACCTGGTAATTCAAAAGCTTTAGCGGAGGTTATCAATTATATGTTAGACCATTATCAAAATTATTATCCGATAAAGCTAGCAGAATATGTTAGACAACGGTACAGTTATGAGATTATAGGAGAACAATTTTATAAAATATATAAAGAATTAAGTAATCCTACAAGTGGTGCGTGAACGTTATGCACTGCTGCATGAGATTGGAACATAGTGAGAAACCAACCACCTTGTATCATATTAAATAAAATTATTTCAAATATATTTATGAATAACAGAAATTTTGCTAGAGGAACGGCAGTCACATTTTGTGTAGGCATACTCAATTTGCTTTTGGGTATGGGAACTTCCGTCATTTTGGCCAGAATTCTGGGCCCAGAGGGTAATGGAGCATATTACATTGCTTTGCTTCTCCCTTCTTTTATCATAACTTTCGTCAACGTTGGGATTGGTCCTGCAACGGTCTACTACGTGGCCCGCGGTGAGTTTCGTTGGCAAGAGATTCTAGGGAATAACGTATTGCTCAGTATAGCTATTAGCGTCGCCGGAATTCTAACTGGTTTAATAGTTGTGATATTCTTTCGAGAAATAGTATTTCCCGGTATTATGACTGAATATCTTCTTCTAGCGTTAGTTCTTGTACCATTGGAGATCTTTTTCTCCTACCTCCATTACATATTGCTTGGTGCACAGCGCATCGAGGATTATAATTACGCTCAGGTTTGTCAGTCTGTTCTTTTTTTTGGGTTTGTTTTTATTGCTCTTTTCCTTTTTAGAGCTGGAGTAGCTGGAGCAATACTTGCTGGAATATTTACGTGGATTATTGTAGATCTCATAATACTTCGATTAACTAAGAAGATTGCCGGAGGAATCAATTTTAAGCCCAACATTTGCTACATAAAGAGGGCAAGCAAATATGGTATTCAGGCGCATATATCAAATATCCTGGGCTTTCTCAATTACCGGATAGACATGGTTCTTGTGAATTTCTTTTTAGGACCTGCAGCCGTTGGGCTTTACGCTGTGGGGGTCGGGCTGGTAGAAAGGCTCTGGATCATCTCCCAATCTGCTAGCACAGTTTTATTCCCAATAGTTTCTGCAGAGACTAATGAGCGTAGTAGGAAAGATTTTACTCCCTTAGTAGCTCGTACAGTAATGTGGATAACTACATTAGGCGCTTTAGCTTTCGTGTTTTTTAGTCGTTATATTGTACTTCTTCTGTATTCTGAGAAGTTTTTGCCCACAGTCGGCGCTTTGCAGGCATTACTACCTGGGATAATAGCGCTTAGTGCTGGTAGAGTGTTGGCGAACGACATTGCTGGGCGGGGATTTCCACGCCTGAATATTTACAGTGGAGTAGCTGCTGTAATTACTAATGTGGCCCTCAATCTATTATGGATTCCCACCTACGGGATTGTAGGTGCTGCTTGGGCTTCTACAGTATCATATGTGGCTTCGTTCCTATGCTTTATCTACTTTTATTCTAAACTATCCGGCAACCGATGGAGCATAGTTGTTTTACCGCAAAAGGGTGATTTTTCACTCTACTGGAAGAGTGCTAAAGCAACATTTAAGTGGGTGTGTTGGTGGAGGTAAGAACTTTGAATCTAAGCTGCATCTGGAGTGGATCAAACAACTATAAATTGTGGGGAGGTCAAGTTACACTGTCTGAGGTTGCAAATCATAAGCCCTTAACCAGAGTTCAAGATTGATAACCCTCCATATAAGTTCACTCCAGTTTTTTTGCACATTGTGTTTATCCTCTATCATTTTCTCAATCACTTCTGAGCGCCAGTACGGCCTAGACCTGAATTTATCTGATTTTATTATACTAAGAACCATATCTCTAAACTGCTTGTTTTCAAGCCAATTATCATCTGGCGTTGCGAACCCAATCTTATCCTTACGTGATAGGATCATCTCAGATACAAGACCCTTTAGTGCCCTTCGCAGTATATATTTAGTAATGCCGTTCCGTATCTTTAAATTTGCAGGAAGGCCGGAAACAAACTCTACCAGCCGATAGTCCAAAAAAGGTACTCTCGATTCTATGCTCCACCGCATGGAGTTCTTGTCCTCGTAGCGTAAAAGCTGCGGTAGGCTGTACTTAATAAGATCGCTCCAGAGCGCATGGTTCAGGCTGAAACCTCTCTCCTTTATAATATTGACACTGGATCCTTTATAGAAAGGTTTGAGATATTTTAGCCTTTTGTTCCAGAGATAATGAAAAACAGAAGTAAGGCCAAGCTTTAAAGCAATTGTTGCCGAAAAAAATAGCATTAATTCTAATGGTGTTTCTTCTGCTGACTGCAATGCTTTTGCAGCTTCACGTAGCTGCATGTGAATTAAAGAATCAAAAATATAATATTTCATATAAATTCGATAACCTGCAAATAGTTCGTCAGCACCTTGGCCATCCAGTAGGACTTTCATTCCCGTTTCATTTGCTAGCTTCATAACACGATACTGACCATATATGCTCAAAGAACGAAATGGTTCCTCCTGTGTGCGAATAAGGTCCTGTAGATCCGCAATCAGATCTTCGGTGGTAGGAGTTACCGTGAATGCATTAACTTTTGTATCCTTAACAACCTCACGAATATAATGCGATTCGTCCATCCTATGATTAGGAAAAACCATAGAAAACGTATTAATTAATTGATTGATCTTGGATTTCTTCATGATGTAAACAATGGCTGATGAGTCAATTCCACCACTCAGACAGGACCCAACAGGAACATCAGCAATAAGTCTATATCGGACACTGTCCTCTAAAAGGGATCGTACCTTTGCTTTAACCGTCTCCTCATCGTAAAAATCCGTTCTGGGGATTTTATTTAAACGATCTTTTAAGTTGTACCAAGAGATTAGTTTCATATCCTTTCGCTGGAGATCATAAATCATATTTTCTCCAGGCATAAGTCTGTGAATGCCTGAGAAGAACGTCTCACGTCTGTGATCCATTAAACCAAACGCCAGATAATCATATATGACGCTGTCTTCTGGATGCACTTTGAAATCGTGCTCTAATATTCCTTTAATCTCTGAGCAAAATATCAAGCCTTTATCGCTGATATGATAGTACAGTGGCTTTACACCAAACCTATCTCGGCTGAGGAAAAGCTCTTTTTTCGCTTTATTGTAGATTGCAAAGGCCCACATGCCATTAAATTTCTCCACGCAATAAGGGCCCCACTCCTCATATGAATGCAATACCACCTCGGTGTCGGTTTTGGAGCGAAATTTATGACCTGCAGAAACAAGTATTGAGCGAAGTTCCACAAAATTATATATTTCTCCATTATATACGATCCACATGCTTTCATCTTCATTGGGCATCGGCTGATGACCAGCAGACGAAAGATCGATTATAGAAAGCCTGCAATGACCCAAGCTTACGAGCTCATCTATGTATGTACCGGCATCATCTGGACCTCTGTGTTTTATCGCATGATTCATCTTTGAGATTAGCTCTTGATCATTCCAGGTAAAGCCACATATTCCGCACATCACATGATGTTTTGAGAGACTAGGCAAAGTATTTTGCGGATAGACCTATTTTAAGGCATATCTAGTTGAATCCACTCATTAGTATAGAATAATAATAGAACCCTCTGATCCAGAAAGCTCTACTCAATCTGGATCTCCGGTAATTTGCGGATGTGATCCTAAGTTGTTATGAAGATACGAACATCAAGATAGAGTATTATAAAGCCCAACCAAGGTATTTGCAGATTTTTCCCAGTTGAAGCGAGTCTCTGCTGCCATTTTACCATTCTTTCCGAGCTGCTCAAGCATTCCTTTAGATTTGGCCTCTATGACTTTCATGGCAAGATCTTTGTGGTTACCCGCCTGAAATATTATTCCGCATTTGGACTCGGATATCATCCTTTTAAGGGATGCAACATCACTAGCCAAAATGGGCTTTCCATAATACATATATTGGCACATCTTATGGGGAAAAGATTTCTCTGTAAGACGGTTTCGGTCGTATGGCAAAGCACATAGGTTGCTGATTTTAATATACTTCATCGCTTCGATAAATGGAATCCAACCCGTAAAAGTCACGTGGTTATCTAACTTTAGCTCTCTAACTAAATTCCTGAGTTTTGCTTCGATTAAACCATCTCCCACCAAGATCAGATGCGCCTCAGGAATTGATGAAATGATTAAAGGCATAGCCTTCAACAAAGTTTCTAATCCTCTGTGGTTTGAGAAACCCCCTACATAAGAAATTATGAATTTTTTATCAAATTTTTGGAGACCGGATGTCTCTGATACAACTTCTGATATATTATCAAGTTCATCCAAATCTACTGCATTATGCACAACAAAGATTTTTTCTTTTGGATAACCCATCTTTACCAGTCTGTCGATCTCTTCCTCAACAACTACTATTATACGGTCTACACATTTAAGACAAAACTTTTCTTCTATGGCTAAAATCTTAGATAGCAAGATTATAGCAGCGCTCTTTATACCCTTCTCTGTCTTGAAACCCCAAGAGTAAATCATTTCCACATAATCTTCATGCATATCGAAAACTACTGGTTTCTTCAGTAGTCTGCCAGCAACACAGGTCGCTAATGCAAGAGGAAGATCATGCACATGAAGGACGTCGGCTCTATTTTTAACAGATGTTTTTATAATATGAAATACTAATAAATATCTATATAGAAAATAATATAAAAATCCGCCTAGCGACTGGACGTCGTAAAACGGAAGGTTGACCCTGTTTATCTTTATCTGATCTAAGGTTTCTTCACTTTTTTGGCTTTTTCCTTTCCTGCATAATAAAAACACACTATGCCCAGCCTTTGAAAGTGATTTCGATTCCTTTTTAACCCTGATATCTGGAGGATATAAGTTATCAGACAGTATCATCTGTATGTTCATGCTCTCAGATCCACCCCTAAGTACATTAGAGATGTAACCCAAACCACGACAGCACGTATAACTTCCAGTCCAACACTCCCATCTACCCCCACACCCTCTCGTACACCTCTTTCACCCGCTCCACGTTCTCCTCCCAGAACCTGTAGTCGCTCTCCTTCATTCTTTCAGGCTCTCTCTCCATGCTCTCCTCCACTGCGCCTCTAAGCTCGTTGCTCCTCACGACCCTGAGGTTCTTCCTCTTCTCCTCCAGAGTGATCCCAGCAGCGACAACCTGCTTTCCCAGGTTCAGGTACTCGTTCAGCTTCCATATGCTCTTGTCTGTTGAGTACAAGGTAAGCGCGTTCTCCCTTCTCGGTATTATGCAGACTCTGGCCCTTCTCACAAGCGCTGCGACCCTGGTGTGCGGCTGCCAGCCGAGCGCTTTAACGTTCTCTGTCTTTCTCCTGAGGTACCACCATGCGAACGGCCCGCCTCCCACGATCCAGAACTCCCTCTCCTGCATATCCCTCGCGAGCCTGAGAAGTGAATCAATGCCCTCCTGCTCGCATACCCGCCCGACGAATATCACAGCATCCTCTGACTCGAGATCATCTCCAACCTCCGTGAAGCTCCTCTGCGGGTAATTTGGGATCACATGTATCTCCTTTCCGGGCGCATAGGACCTGGCCTTCTCCTTCAAAGGGGTGTTCACCGTGGTTATAAGATCAGCAGCCTCAGCCAGCTGCCGCTCGAAGCGCTCGCATACACCCCTCGCGATGGAACCGAAGCGCAGCTGCGTCTCCACACCCCATGGGGATCTGTAGTCGTATATGAGGCGTCTGTATCCAGATCCACGCAGCGCGGGAAGCCAGTGGTATATGACATCAGGAACGTTGAAGAGATGAACGACATCAGGCCTTTCCCTCAGAATGATCTCTCTGGCCTTTCTTGCTATGGAGATCCAGTTGACCGTACCAAATCTCGGGACCACGGTCTCATATCCGAGATCCCTCAGCGTAGCCTCGAAGAGCCTGAGCCTCGTCGTCCTCTCCGGCTGGTTTGCAAGAAGCAGCACCCTCATCTGAGTTCATCTCCACCTTCGAGCAGCGGTGGTTGCAGTTCCTGCTCTCATCAATCTTCCGCAGCCCTCCTCAGCACGCCCTCGTACCTGGCTGCAAGGGCACGCCAGTCGTATCTCTCAGCGATCTCCCTGTACCTTCTCCGATCCTGTGGACTCTCCAGAATCCTTTTGACCTGCTGTATGAAGCTATCTCTGTCATCATAGTAGTAGAGGCTGTCCCCGAGAAGCCGCTCGAGCGAGAGCATTCTTGTGGTGAGAACAGGCCTGCCGCATGCGAGGTAGTTGAAGATCTTGCCGCCTGCGGCATACTCGTTCTTCTTCATCATTCTCAGAGGATTGAGACCTATGTCCATCGCAGATATGTACCTGCCGAGCTCCGCGTAAGGCACAGCTCCAGTGAAGATGATCCTGTCCCTAATACCCAGCCTCTCAGCCATATCCTTTATGCGCTCGCCGTAGTCCGTGAACAGGCTCGGGCCCACAACGAGCAGTGTGACATTGAGCTCAGGAAGAGCGCTCACAACGGTCTCGAGATCGACCCAGTACTCCAGCGATCCGACGTAGCCTATCACATCGCCCTCAAGGCCAAGAGCGCTCTTGGCCTTCCCGGCGTCGATCGGTTTCAGGAGAGCTGTATCCACGCCGTTCGGAATGACCTCGACATCACGAACACCGATGCCCCTGAGATACTCTTTGAGCTCCTGGGTCACGGTGATCACAGCCCTGGCGTGCCTGAGGTTGTACCTTGTGATCGCCCTGACCCCGAGCTTGACAGCCCTGCCGAAGAGCGATCCCGGGTAGTATATCGATGCGGACTCCTCCAGGTGATCGAGATAGTCGAAGACCACCGGAGCATCTGTGAGGTTCGCCATGAGCGAAGGGAGTATGTTCGCTGAGAGTATCACATCAGAGTCACTGGCAGCATCGCGAATCACGCGGAGATGAGATAAAGCGCTTGTGATGTAGTAAATGGACGGGTCCTCAGCTCTGGAGGATCCTGCCCTCACAAGAGAGCATCTCGTCCATCTCGGGCTGTTATCCCTGAACCTCGAGAGCTCGAAGTGCAGGACCCGCACATCATGCCTCTCCGCTATTATATCGAATATGAAATTCAATCGATTTGGAAATGGGTGCCTTATCCAGTCGGTTGTAGGTATGACCAGTATCTTCATGGGCGATCTGAGGAGAATCACCAAAATATATAAACTAGCTGCATATCTGGTTTCTGTTCAGGGCGTGAGAATCTGAAGGCTGTCATACTTGCTGCCGGAGAGGGGCACAGGTGCAGGCCCCTGACCCAGACCAGGCCCAAGGTCATGCTTCCCCTGGCGAACATGCCGTTCATGGAGCATGTCGTCAGAGCCCTTGTGGATAATGGTATAGAGGAGATCGTGGCGGTCGTCGGCTATCAGAAGGAGCGGGTGATGGATTACTTCGAGGATGGTGTGAAGTTCGGCGCCCGCATAACATATGTCTTCCAGGAGGAGCGTCTTGGTACAGCACACGCACTACGCAGGGCGCAGAAGCAGATCGATGATCAGTTTCTGGTCCTGAACGGCGACAACATACTGGACAGCAGAGCTGTAAGGGATCTCTTAAGCGCGGATGGCGATTACGTCATCCTCGGCGCGCTCAGGGAGCATGCTGGGGATTACGGAGTTCTTGTCGTTGATGGAGATGTGGTAAAGCAGATCCACGAGAAGCCGGGGAGGGCATGTGCGGGCATCGTGAACACAGGCGCGTACAAGATGATGCCCGATATCTTCGATGAGATACCGAAGACGCCAATATCCGAGAGGGGGGGCTATGAGATCACCCAGACGCTGAGCCAGATGCTGGAGAGGGGTGTGAAGATCAGAGCAGTCGTCACAAAGGGGATCTGGGGAGATGCGGTCTTCGCATGGGATCTGCTCGCCGCAAACAGCATTGCAGCTGGCTTGATGAAGGCCGGGATTCGTGGGGAGATAGAGGATGGTGCGGTCATCAGAGGGCCGGTCGCGCTCGGAAAGGGCAGCCTGATCAGATCCGGATCCTACATAATCGGTCCCGTGCTCATAGGCGAGGGATGCGACATAGGCCCAAATGTAACGATTCTACCATCGACGACAATTGGTGATTCAGTCCGTGTTGGATCGTTCACGGAGATCAGGAACAGCATCGTTATGAGAGGGTCAAGGATAGGATCGATGTCTGTCATATCAGACTCTGTCATCGGAGAGGACTGCTGCCTCGGCGATATGTGTTTGGTGGAATCGGGCAGCTCACTGGCAGAGGTCGAGGGAGAGTTCTACAGAGCTGAGTTTGGCGCTGTGATGGGCGATTCTGTGGTTGCAGGGAGCAGGATTATGATGTTGCCATGCAGCGTTGTGGGATCCTCTGCCAGACTCGGGTCTGGTGTCACGATCCGGGGCAGTGTGGAGCGGGGGAGCCGGGTGGTTTAGATGTGCGGGATAGTTGCATACATAGGCACCGAGAAGGCTGGCCCCATACTCTTCGATACGCTCAAGAGGCTCGAGTACAGGGGCTACGACTCCGCGGGGATAGCTGTCTCATCGAATGGCAGCATGGAGGTTCTGAAGGCCGCGGGAAGGATCTCAGATCTCGAGATAACCTACAGATCCATGGGGGAGCCCGGGGGCTCGATGGGTATAGGACACACCAGATGGGCAACACACGGGCGACCCAGCGATGAGAACGCGCACCCTCACACCTCTGGGGATATTGCGGTTGTTCACAATGGGATAATAGAGAATTACCTTGAACTCAGGGAGCAGCTCAGGGATAGGGGATACGTATTCACATCGGAGACGGACAGCGAGGTTCTGGCGCATCTGATCAACTACTACTACAGCGGGGAGACTAGTGGGGAGCTTGCAGCATCCGTCTCAAGGGCTCTGAAGGATGTCAGAGGATCCTACGCGATAGTCGTCATGGCATCAGGTACGCCGTACCTTGTATGCGCAAGAAAGGACAGCCCTCTGGTGATAGGAATAGGCAGATCCTCCAACTACATAGCCTCTGATGTTCCCGCCCTGCTGCCGTACACACGCGAGGTGATAAGGCTCAGGGATGGTGAGATCGCGGTAGTTCACAGGGATAAGATCGAGATACAGGACCTCTCCGGGGCTGTGCGTGAGCCTGCGCTGGAGCGCATCACATGGGATGCGGATGCTGCGGAGCGCGGCGGCTACCCGCACTTCATGCTCAAGGAGATCCACGAGCAGCCGAGGGCGGTTCAGGAGACTCTTGCAGGAAGGATCTCCGAGATGGAGGGCGATGTCAGGCTGGACCTCGGGCTCAACCAGTGGGAGATGCAGACCCTGCAGAGGGTATCGATACTTGCATGCGGCACATCATATCATGCAGGCCTTCTGGCACGCTACTTCTTCCCGCGCATAGCCGGACTGCCCGTTGATGTTGAGGTCGCGTCCGAGTTCCAGCACATGCAGCTCCGCCCGGGAACTCTCCTGGTGGCGATATCGCAGTCCGGAGAGACCGCAGACACGCTCATGGCGCTCAAGAAGGCGAAGACATGTGGCGTCAAGAGCATTGCTATAACCAACGTCGTCGGAAGCTCGATAACAGAGATCGTCGATGCCACGATATACACGAGATGCGGTCCTGAGATCGGGGTCGCGGCCACGAAGACTTTTGTCGGGCAGCTCGTGGCGCTGGTTCTTCTCGGGATAAGGCTTGGCAGGGCGAGAAACCATCTGCTTCCGGAGCAGGGGAGGAGGCTGCTGGGAGAGCTATCACGCCTGCCAGGGCTCATACAGACAGTTCTCGAGAAGAGGGATCAGATAAGGGAGATTGCCCGGAGGTTCTCAGGTGCGGACATATACTTCTTCATAGGCAGGGATATTCTATACCCCATAGCTCTCGAGGGCGCTCTTAAGATGAAGGAGATCGCATACATACCGGCGGAGGGGTACCCTGCGGGCGAGCTGAAGCACGGACCTCTCGCACTGATCGCTGATGGCACCCCTGTTGTGGCGTTCGCGACCTGCGGGGATAAGATATACTCCAACATGAAGGAGGTCCGGGCTCGCGGCGGGGAGGTGATAGCCTTCGCCAGAGAGGGTGACAGGGAGGCAGCTGAGATCACCGACACGGTCGTAGAACTCCCCAGCACACTGCCGGTCTTCTCCGCGGTCCTCTGCACCGTGGGGGTCCAGCTCCTCGCCTACTACACCGCACAGATCCTGGGAAGGGAGATCGACAAGCCCAGAAACCTGGCGAAGAGCGTTACGGTGGAGTGAAAGCAAGCGGTTCAAGTTTCAGCAAAGCCCATTGCCTCCCAGCATCGGCCCACAACGCATTTCCATGAAAAGAGGATGCGTAGAACCACAGGTCATACGGCTTTGGCACGCTTTTCATCGCGTGCTGCGTCGTTAATGTACCGCAAAAACATGCTTACTTATTCGCGCCCGCAACTGAACCTTTGAATCTTTTTTTACATGCCCCCCTGCGCGGGACTCATGATCTGCATGCTCATAGCAGTTCAAGGCCAATTTGTATGAGGTTCGGCCACTTGTTATTACCATAATACTTAAATATAGAACTTAGTAACTAACATTTTGTGATTGGTATGAAGAAAGCGATATTGCTTCTGATTTTAGCGCTAATCGCTGTTCACTCAGCATCTGCTGAGCCGATCAAGATAGTGGCCACGACTTCCACATTGGAGGATCTCATAAAGGGCGTGGGAGGGGATTATGTTGAGGTCACCTACATAGTATCCTCAGGAGTATGCCCCGACCACTGGGATCTGAAGCCATCACAGGTTGCCGCTCTGAACGAGGCGAGCATAATATTCCAGCACGGGATGGAGGGATGGCTGAAGAACGTCACGCGGCCTGATCAGAAGGTGGTAGTCCTCTCCGGTCCCTGGAACACGCCTCAGATGGCGATAAACAAGACCCTGCAGATCGCGGCTGCTCTCAAGGAAGCCGATCCGGAGCATGCAGAGGAGTACGATAGGAGAGCGGCGATGCTGGTCGAGCGCTTCCGGAATGTCTCCGAGGTTCTGAGCAAGCAGGCTAGGGAGGCTGACACAAAGAATGTGAAGGTCCTCTGCATGGAATGGCAATCTGGATTCGTCTCGTGGATGGGATTTGATGTGGTGAAGACATACGCCTCTGAGGAGAAGCTCTCGCTGAAGGATGTTAACGATTTGATCGAAGTGGGCAGGGAGAATAACGTCTCAATAGTTGTGGACAACCTCCAGAGCGGTGTGAGGGTTGGCGAGCAGATAGCCAGCGAGATAAACGCAACGCATGTGGTACTCACGAACTTCCCCGGAGCGATCGAGGGAACAGAGACGCTCGATAAGATGATGCTACATAATGGAGAGGCGCTGCTTGCAGCAGTCCCCAAAGCCGCTTGATGGCCCCTCTGCGGAGGAATTTTCTCCTGAGGCTCATGTAGTCGAATCGTCGGAGTGGCGAGCTATAATAGCTCCTCAGGTACAATACACCATCTCTCTGCTGGGTTACCGATCCGCCAAATCACCAGGATGAGCCTCTCCAGATTTTTATTCAAGGCTGATCGAAGCGGTAGTCTACCTACGACGTGTGGATAAACGCGAAAGCAATAGCGTTAGGCGATTCATGGTCATCAATCACGCTGCAGGGTATCGGACGAGTATTAACATGTCCCAGGATGTTGATTTCCATGCAGACTTTGTTCAAAATAAACACATCTGAGTGGGCCGGCCCATCAAGATCCACTCACAGAAGGTAGACTACCGATCGAAGCTCTGCGCCAAAAACCATTCAGATCGGCTTCTTCCCGCTCTCCGAGCGTGGCCAAAATCAGGAGAGCTTCCGCACAACAGCCCTTCAGAGCAGGCTTCTCCTGTCAGCGAGCCCCAGAATATTGAGCAGCCCGAGCAGGTTCTCCCTGGATATCGATCCGTCGGAGACCTTCTTCAGCACATCCTTCGCATTGAATGCCACTCCAAGTCCCGCATTCTGTATCATGATGCAGTCATTCGCCCCGTCCCCGACAGCGACGATACTGTCAGGGCTTATTCCCTCGATCTCAGCGAGCCGCTTGACTATCTCCCCCTTCGCCTCTGCATCGATTATCTCGCCCTTGATCTCCCCAGTCAGACGGCCGTCCTGTATCTCCAGCTCATTGGCGAATGTGTAGTCGAAACCCAGCCGCTCCTTCAGGACATCTGTGAAGTATGTGAACCCTCCGCTTATGAGCGCTATCTTGTACCCCATCTGCTTCAGGTGGTGTATGAGCTCCTCCGAGCCGGGAGTCAGGGAGAGCTGATCCGCGATCTCCTTCAGCGCAGAGACCGGCATGCCCTTCAGAAGCCTCACGCGGCGTCTGAGCGATTCCTCGAAATCGATCTCGCCGTTCATGGCCTTGTCTGTTATCTGCCTGACCTCCTCATCGACGCCAGCGAAGCTTGCAAGCCTGTTTATTATCTCGAAGTCCACAATCGTCATATCCATGTCGAAGACGATCAGGCGCTTCTCCTTTCTGGCCTTATCCAGCCTCTGGACCACGACATCGAGGCCCAGACGCTCGCACTCTGATCTGATCCACTCCCTGCACTCGTCCGGATCGGATTCACCGAAGTCCATCACGAACTCTATGGATATCAGATCGCCGCGCGCTGTCACCGCAGCCCTCTCGATGTTGATGTCCCTGGCGGACGCGACAGATGCGACATCTCTTATAATTCCAACCCTGTCCCGTGCTATTATAGTGACCACATAGAGGTTCTTCCTGCTCCTCCTTATTCCACGGTACCTCTCCAGCGGCAGGAACATGCACTGGATCCCAAGTGACTCAGAGCGTCTCTGCATCTCCCCCTCAAGCTCCTCTGGTGTGATCGCTGCCCTGCTGAAATCCGCGACCACAGACATGATGAACAGACCCTGGAGCACCCTCTGATCCATGTCCACTATGTTCACATTCCGCTCTGCGGGGAGCTGGAGTATATCGCGTATGAGGCCGGGCCGGTCCCTCCCCACGAATGATATCACCCACAGGTCTTTAAAATGATCTTCAGGATTGGCGCACATAACCAGCATGCTCCTTCGTCCATCTCAGTGAATCTGCCGTATGAGTTCTGACAGTGATGTGCAAAGCGCGGATGCAGCTCATTGAGGGCAGCCTGCTGTTTCTCGATCCCATGCGCTCCCGGGAGCCACCTCCGCAGAGCGGGCGTTCAGAGGGGATCTCCGGGCCTGAGATCTGATCCGGCCTGTGCTCATGCGTGCGCAAAAGAAATCTGGAGACGGATGACATTGGGCGTGATGGATGCATTTCTAGTATTTAGATTTGAAGCTGTGACCTCCTCTCAGGCCCGAAGACGGAGCTTCCTGCTGCTCTCCATCAGTGGTCTGATACCTCCGGGATGCATCGACCTCTGTGGTAGCAGAAGCTCTCCACAATGCCTCTCCGAGGTCTCTGTACATTCGGGCGAGAGCGGATCCTGCTGTTATTGCTATGGGCTCGCGCTCTCCGGATACGACCACGAGCACATCTCCCCTGTCTGGTATCATCGCGCAGATCCCCCTCTCCCTCCACGGGTGGATTCTCCGCTCTGCGCCCGGGATGTTCCACGAAGGTATATCTTCGGGAGATACAGCCCTGATCGATACGCTTCGTTCATGTATATTTTTTATGATTTCATTCACATGCCGGAATATGTTGTACAGATCTCCCAGACTCTCGAGCAGGGCTGGGTTGATTATGAGGATATCCCTCTCAGCTCTGGATAGCACCTCCACAACCTTCTCGCACACCCTGCCGGCTCCCTGATGCACCCATATCCCCATCTCCTCCTCGCGCCCGGAGCCATCAGCTGAGTACACCTCCTCCAGCGCGTGCAGCGCAGCCTCTGCATCGGTCATGAAGCTGCTCTTAAGGCGCTCGAGCGCTGCAGCAGGATCCGCGACCCTGTACCTCATGGGCTTCGAGGGCTGGACCTCCACTATGCCCCTCATCACGAGCCTCTTCAGAGCGCCATAAACCGCAGGCCTGGGTATTCCGGAGATCTGGTGGATCTCAGAGGCTATCCCCGCCTTGAGTCGGGTCAGTGCTGTGTAAACCCTGGCCTCGTACTCCGTGAGCCCGAGGTCGCGCAGAGCTTTGATCGCATTCTTCTCCGACATCCTGGCTATATCTTTGATAGAAGGTTTTATATGTCTTTCTGTAAAGTAACAGTATGGTCGTTATGGCATTAAATACAATAGACAGAGATGTGGCTTCCGTCTGTCCGGTGTGTCTCAGGACTGTAAGTGCGCACATATTCCAGCGGGATCAGGCGGTCATGATCCGGAAGTCCTGTCCGGAGCATGGAGAGTTCGAGGATGTCTATTGGTCCGATGCCGAGCTTTACAGAAGGTTTATGAGATATGTTGAGACTGGCAGAGGCATAGAGAACTTCATCACAAAGGGAGACTGCCCGCTCAGCTGCGGTCTCTGTGATAACCATAAAACCTCAACGCTTCTCGCGAACATAGATGTTACGACGAGATGCAACCTCGCATGCCCGATATGCTTTGCAGATGCATCTCCAAAGAGGGTCTACGAGCCCACAATGGAGCAGATCGAGCGCATGCTGAGGATCCTGCGGGAGGAGCGACCTGTACCATGCTACGCTGTGCAGTTCTCGGGCGGAGAGCCCACTGTACGTGAGGATCTCCCTGAGATAATGGCCCTCGCCAGGAGCATGGGCTTCACGCAGATCCAGATCGCCACAAATGGCCTGAGGCTTGCGTCATCCCCAGGTCTTGCGAGAGAGCTCAGCGAGGCTGGACTGAGCACGGTCTATCTCCAGTTCGATGGGGTGGATGAAGGGCCGTATATCAAAATGAGGGGCAGGGACCTCCTCGGCGTGAAGCTCCGCGCGATAGAGTCCTGCAGGAGAGGTGGGCTGAATAGCGTGGTTCTGGTACCGACTGTCGCGAAGGGAGTTAATGACGTTCAGCTGGGAGAGATCATAAGATTCGCGAGCCGTAATGTGGATGTCGTCCGCGGGGTCAACATGCAGCCCATATCATTTGCGGGAAGGGTCGAGGAGGCGGAGCGAAAATCGAACAGGATCACCATACCTGACCTGATACTCTCCATCGAGGAGCAGACTGATGGGGAGATCTCCAGGGATGATTTCTATCCGGTCCCCTTCGTCGCCCCGGTCTCAAGGATCGTGGAGGTGCTGACCGAGAGGCCCAGACTTGTCTTCACAGTCCATCCATGCTGCGGTGCTGCCACCTACGTCTACTGTGAGGGAGACAGGCTGATACCCATAACGAGGTTTGTGGATGTGGAGGGCCTGATGGAGAGGCTCAGGGATATCCTGCAGGACTACAACGGATCGAGGATATCAAGGCTGAAGATTCAGGGGTCACTTCTGAAGGACCTCCCAGGGTTTATAGATGAGAGCAGAGCCCCGAAGGATCTGCACATCACAAAGCTCCTGATGAATGTGCTCAGAACAGGCACCTTCGATTCGCTGAGGGAGTTCCACTCAAGGAATCTGTTCATAGGCATCATGCACTTCCAGGATCTGTACAACCTGGATCTAGAAAGGGTCAGCAGATGCGGTATACATTACGCCACCCCGGATGGCAGGATCATACCGTTCTGCACGTACAACACGATCCACAGGAGCGAGGTGGAGAATCGGTACTCCATCGCTGAGGCATGCGCACCGCCACAGCGTCTGGGTGTGTCTCCGGTCACATAGCTGCTCCCCCGTTTAAATCCGGCCTGCAGATAGGCACAGCGACTTCACGGGTGCCTGCCGGTTCCTGGCGCAGCTGCCGGCCGCACATCCTGCAGATTCGCCCCGCGCACGCCGGTGAAAACAATCTCCCAAAGGAGGATGGCAGCATGAGATACTCAGTGGAGTTGATATCGCCAGAGAGAAAGATCGAGCTCGCCGAGGAGTACGCGGATCAGGTCCTGTATGAGGTCAAATCCGAGATATACGGATGCTGCATAAAGCTCCTCACAGGCATGCGTGACGTGAGGGGCAGGTGGGAGGATAGCTTCTACTTCATGTCCCAGAGCGTCCGCTCCCACGGGCGGATGTATGTTGTTAATGATCCAGGCGGGAAGAACCGAGTTCTCTATGATCCCCATTCGAAGACCGCGTTCCTTTTGAACTTCGATTACTATGGATGGATAAAGTCTCTGGCTTTATCACTTGCTGGAGACATACTGGAGGATGAGCACGGTATCCACTCGGTGCATGGCGCATGCCTTGACCTCGATGGCAGGGGCATATGCATCATCGGAGGCCCTGGCACGGGAAAGACGACCCACACCTACGGCCTTCTCAGGGATCCCAGGGTGAGGGTGGTATCGGATGACTGGTTCTTCGGGAGGATCTACGGCAAAGATGTCCTGGGCTACGGATCCGAGAAGAACTTCTACATAAGATCTGAGCTCTCGGGCATCTGGAGGGAGTTCTCCTGGCTTGTGGAGAGGGCGGAGCTCGATTCCATGGGTCGTGGAGTCGTAGACCTGAGATGGGCCATAGGGAAGGGCAGAATACTGCCTCTCACCACCATCCGACACGTGTTCATTCTCAAACGAGATCATTCAGACAAACAGATCGTACGTCTCTCTTCTGAGGATGCCCTTCAGATAGTCGAAAAAAACGGTTACTTCAACCCCCATCTGCTCGTCGATGGGGATCTCAAGAGGAGGATACGGAGCGGGTTCTTCAGGGCGATGCTCTCCAGCGCATCTGTATGGGAGGTCAACACCACAGGAACGCCTGAGGAGACCCAGTCTATGATAAGAGATGCGATCGGCGTTTAGTCCAACGCCTGTGACCTTCACCTGATGTCCATCTTCACCTTTCCCATCGAGGAGAGGTAGGCCACCTCCTTTCCGGGCTCGAGCTTCGACTTCATATCCTCTGTTATCGGCACATCTATGGTTGTGTAGTCCTTGAGATCCATGAGCTGAACACTGGTCTCACCCACTGAGAGCACCTGCCCTGTCTTCCGCTCGACTATCGGAGCGTAGACCTTTGTGGTGACCGGTGCAACGATGGACCGCTTCTGGTTGTCGAATATGCCTATCGCGTCTATCCTCGCCTTGGCAGCTCCATGCTTGCCAGGCTTCGAATGCGCTATGCTCTTTATTATGCAGGGCTCGTCATCGATTATTATGTACCTTCCTTCCTTGAGCGTCCTTATCTCTACTTGCTCCTTCATTTGAGATCAACCCAGGTCTTTCGTCTTCCGGTGGAATGATCTGATCATATATTTAAAGGTGAGGAACATGTTCAGCTCTGTATTATCATAATTCCACATCAATCCTGCACAGGCCCGATGATCTCAACGGAGTCTAAATCGACAGATGGATCGTCAGCAGTAGGTACCATACGGAAGATTGATCAGGTTAAACTGCAACGTAACTGTAAATTGTGTCGGAGCAATGTGTACTGAAATGTGATACATTGTGCCCATCCCCGATACGGCTCGTCTCCCTCAGGTTGGCGATCACCATGAACTGCAGATCGACAGTCTTCCTGATGGCCATCATGCTCATCTCCGCCACAGCTGCAGAGTGGCCTGGCTGCAAGTTCCAGTGCACTGCCAAGGATGTGGTGGTTGAGAGAGCATATCTCGGAGACGCATCAGGCAACCCCCTCCAGCCCTGCTCTCAGGGCGCTGCCTCGAGTGCATACATCTGGATCACCATAACAAACAGGGCCAGCGCTCCGAGGTACAACCTGGTTCTGCTCGCGGATCTCGTTATTAATGGCGATCTCGAAAGAATCGAGAGATGCGTGCTTGATGTTTTAGAGGGCAAATCGACCAGGTCTTTCCCCATATACAAGATTGAGTGGAACTGCGGTGAAGAACTGCGCATAAAAGATGTGATCCTGAGCTGGGAGACATCCGGAGCGAAAGCTTGCGATATATCAAGGATGAAATGCGGCGAGAGGACGACGCAGTGCTATGCATACCCAGAGATGAGAGTCGACATCCCGCTCTCAGCAGGTTTTGGGTATAAGGCGAGCTGCCGTAGTGTAAATCTCATAGATCTGACGAGGGGCGGAGCAGCTCCCTACACCTACGACTGGGACCTGGGCGATGGGAGCAGGAGCTCTGCGGCAAATCCGGTGCATGCATATTCGCGTCCGGGGAGATACCTCGTAACTCAAAACGTAACCGATTCAAAGGGCAGATCAGCCAGGAGCTCATCTCTCATAATAATCGAGGGATGCTCCTGCGAGATCGATGGACCTGAGGTGGCATGTGAGGAATCGGTTCAGAGATACACAGCAAACGCCACCGGCAGAGAATACATATGGATGCTTGATGGCCGGGAGATCGGACGCGGAGAGAGCGTGGAGATCTCATGGTCGGAATCCGGCGCTGGAATCCACGAGCTCCGGCTGATCGCAGCTAACATTTCGTGCGTGAAAGAGATAAGAGTCATACCAAAGCCAGAGATCTTCATATCATTTGTGGAGGAATGACGCTGCTCTCATCCAGGATCCGAGGATTCGCGGTGATGGTGCTTCTCGTAGCTGCGTGCTCCGCAGATGATGGTAGGAGCATCACTCTCACCGGACCTGAGGGGGATTACATCTACCACTGGATCGCACAGGTGGATGATGAGGTGATCGCCCAGGGTGATGAGCGTATATTCACATTCCAGCTTCCCGAGACGCCAGGGAAGAGGGTGAAGGTCACGCTTCTTGTTAAATCCATTGAGGGCGGATGCGTCAACAGCTCCTCGATAGAGATCGTGACGGGACAGCTCGGCAGGTCCGAGATACATCTCGATAAGGACTGTGTGTACACAAAACCGGTCCATGTTGGCGATTCTGTTATCTACACCTACAACGTCTCTAATACAGGGGAAAGCGATCTTTTCGATCTCAATCTCACAGACTCACACAGCTGGGGTCCTGGGTGTGAGCCCGTTTACATCAGCGGGGATGATGGAGACGGCGTTCTCAACCCCGGGGAGACGTGGCACTACGAGGCGAGGTTCACGCTCCCGGATCCCAGGAAGTATGGCATGACAGGCGATGCGGTTCTCAGCATAATGGCAGCCCCGGATACGGGCGAGATCGTAAGGTCGCTGCTGAAGAGAAAGCAGAGGCTGGAGGCGAAGCTTTCCATCGTCAGAGAGAGACAGAGGAGCTTTAACCTCTCCAGAGCTCAGACATTCTCCTACATTAGACAAAGACTCAGGTTCGAGAACCATACGAACAGCATCACCGGGGAGTATCTCCTGGAGTCGTTCGATGCGGGCGGCGCTCTGATCTCCAAAGAGTACAGCGACCCGATATCGCGCGCGAGGCTCAGAACCGAGTACAGGCGCGACGGTCGTGTATCCTCCGAGGAGTGTCTCTTCGAGCTGACAAGAGAGTACATTAAAATTGAGTACGATGCGCCATCTCCCGGGTATAAAACGTATACAATAACAGATTACACCACAGGAGACACGCTCATAGCGATTCAGGATCCTTTCGGGAATATCGTGAGCAAGGAGTACCGCAGGACCCCAGGCTACAGGGTGTACGAGGAGCGGGTCATGCTCACGAACATCGCAACAGTCACGGCCAGGGATGCCAGCGGTCTTGTGGTATCTGCGATCGACACCTTCACGCTCGATGTTCTCAGGCCTCTGCCCGCGCTCAGGGTCTACAAGAGCTCCGATCCTGAGATCGCATTTCGCGGCTCGTTCCTGAACTACACGATCAGCTATGAGAACGCGGGATCTGAGGATGCGCATGGTGTTGTGATAAGGGAGCACTACGATGGAAACTTCAGCTTCATCTCCTCATATCCACCACCCGACTCCGGCACGAACGTGTGGAATATCGGGGATCTGAGAGCAGGAGAGTCAGGCACGATACGCATCCTGGGAAGGACATCAGATGAAGCAGATCTCATAACGAACAGGGTCGAGATCCGTAGCGCTGATGGGTCCGGTGATGAGTATGTTCTTAATACCACGGTCGTCAGCACAGGCCTAAACATAAGCAAGAGCGCGTCACCAGGTCTCGTGGTGCCTGGATCGAGACTGACGTACAGGATAAAGTACAGCAACGATGGGTCATACACACATAAAGACGTCCGCATAACTGACATTTTAGATCCCACGGTGGAGTACCTTAGCGCGTCTCCGGCACCGTCTCATACCTCTGGTAACACCTACACCTGGAGCATACCGGAGCTCGCGCCCGGCGCTGGCGGGGAGATCGAGATCAAGGTACTGGTCGGAAGCACTGACAGGGATTTCATCGTCAACACATACCGCATAGATTCTGACAGATTCACGGGGGTTAACAGCACCCTCATCACAGGTGTAATCCAGAGCCTGTGGGTGAACAAGAGCTCTGACAAGGATGTGTACGCGCCAGGCGAGGATGTCGTGTTCACGGTGAGATTCGGCAACAAAGGAAACTACGAGGCGCATGATGTCAACCTCACGGATGTGCTCCCTGACCTGGAGCTTATAAGCGCCTCTGGCAACCCCTCCGCGAGGGGCAGGACGCTCGTGTGGAACATCGGAGATCTGAGAAGCGGCGAGAACGGGACGGTGGTGATAACGATGAGGGTGCCGGAGAGATCGAACCTCATTTACAATGAGAGCTCAAGCGTCTCTGGAGAGGGTTTCGTCAGGGTCAGAAAGAGATTCTCGACTGCCATCGAGTCTAAGTCGCACACAAACAGGGCGTACATCACCGGGTACTACAGCGATGATGGGAGAAAGGTTTACCACAACGCCTCGACCTCGAAGAGCATAACGGTCGCAGGAGATCCGGGATCTGAGATCAGGACAGGAGAGCACGGGAGCGGCTACTACGAGGAGGAGCTCCTGGCGAACCTCAACCTCTCGAGCAGGAACGTCTCAGTTGAGAAGGATCTCTTCGCGGAGCAGAGGCCCACAAGCTTCTCTCTGCCCCGGAGAAAGATCGAGTTCAGATCATCATGGTTCGAGAGCACCGAGTCCAGGAACCGGAATCGGGGAGAGATGATCGAGGGGAGCTACATGTACGCCAGGTCCCTGGATCTGAGCAGCAGGTACCAGGCCGACCCGAACCAGACCACCTTCAGGGAGGTCTCGGAGGTGGAGCAGGGCGTCATGCGCATTAGATACGTCTCGAGGGATACATCATCGCTCATAGACGAGAGATACGCGGGGAGCTTCAGATCTGAATCATCGATCGACTCATATGGAAGCGGTCTTGCGTACAGGAGAGCATCATCCGGAGAGGGTTTTGTCGGTTCTGAGCTCCGTGCAGGATCGATGGAGTCCAGGGAGAGCGGCAGCGGTTACTATCGCTCAGACCTGATCCGCCAGACCGAGATCATGAAAAGAGATCTTGAGGCGTCGAGCTCAGATGTGAACACGACGCTGGACGGGAGGGAGATCAGGTTCAGCAGCCTCTGGCATGAATCATCAATGACAGAGGACCGATCAAGGGATCTAGCGATGATGGAGCGCATAACCCATGCGAGGTACATCAGGATGGAGTCTGAGCTCAGCAGATCAACCCTCTCGATGCTGGGGGAGTTCGAGGGGAGAGGAGAGATCAGAGCCACGATGGGCAGGCCTGAGACGCTCCGGGTTGAGCAGGATCTCGCCGGCATGTACACAGTAGATCTCGCGGTGAGCGTTTACGCCGTGCCGAAGCATCTCTATCCTCACATCAACATCACGAAGATGGCGGTGCCTGTCGATGAGAACAATGTGCTGTTCATCATAAATGTGACAAACGATGGGAACGAGCCGCTGAGGGATGTGATTGTCAGAGACGTGCTTCCCGAGGGTCTGGAGATGATCAACTCCACGCTGCGGCCTTCGATGGAGGGAAGATGCATCAACTGGAGCATACCGCTCCTGGAGATCAGCAGGAGGATGGAGATAAGGCTCTTCGCAAGCATGGATCCTGAGATTGATATCTTCGAGAATCACGTCAATGTGGCAGCAAGAGCTGAGAAGGGTGATGTATCAGCAGAGGCCTCCGTCAGGTTCGACAGGGAGTGGCTATCGTGCTGTATTGGCAGCACTGCAGAGAATCTCACCGCGGAGAACCGGACACTTGTGCTTCCAGAATCGTACAGCTGCATCGGCATGAACGGGAGCTTCGAGGACTGCGAGGGCGCGATCGATGAGGTATACGATGAGATGGAGAAGAGGGATGACTGCACCAAGGGGTGCATATGAAGAGCATGAACGGCAGCAGTCTACTCACACGGGAAACTGCACGAGATACATGAAAAATCAGCGGACGTCTATGCGTCAAAACATTAAGAATAGCGATAGGTAGATTGCAGGGACGGGATTCGAACCCGCGAACACCTACGTGACATGGCCCTCAATCCTGCGCCTTGGAACATGCACGATCAAAAACAGCATTTGTCACGCTGTCCCACAGAAGGACCTCATGCCCAAAAAGTTAAAATAGAATTTGGTTACTAATCATAATTAAGAACCATAAATAAGTAACGTAGATATTCGTACATACGTTGCTGTGTATTTTACAGGAGGTGTTGAGGGATGAATGCACGATGGTGTTTAATTGTGATACTAGCGGTTCTGTCGATATCATCGCCTGCAGCCTCTGTTGCCGTTGGAAACTTCGCGGATCTAGGGAACAAGCTGGTGGTGTCCGAGGAGACTGTGACTCTCAAGGCCCCAGAAGGCGATTACATCTACGACTGGTCCGCCGAAGCTGATGGGAAGATATTCGCCCAGGGGGACTCCCAGGTATTCACATTCAAGGCACCAAAGGTGACACAGGAAGAGGGATCGAAGGTTGTGACCATCAACCTCCTCATAAGGACCAAGGTTGGCGGATGCGTCAACCAGGCAACTGGCGAGATAACAGTGTATCCGATGCCCGTATGCGGCATGGAGGGTCCGGAGGAGGTTACTGCTGAGGAGACTGCGACGTACAGGTACACAGGCGGAACTGCAGGGAAGCTGACATACGAGTGGAGCGTCGATGGCAATCCAGCAGGTACGAATTCCGATACGCTCCAGGTCGACTGGTCGAACTACGTCCCCGGAAAGCATACAGTTGGGCTGAAGATAACCAGGGATTACTCTGATGTGGTTCCCAACGAGCGCGAGCCATACAGATCTGTTAGCTGTGAGCTTCCTGTGAACGTGACGTACACATCAGGTCTCACTGTCACAAAAACCCCATCGGTGAGCACAGCCAGGGTCGGCACTGAGATAACATACACATACGTGA
The DNA here is from genome assembly GCF_030055635.1 of Methanothrix sp. NCBI lineage: Archaea > Methanobacteriati > Methanobacteriota > Methanomicrobia > Methanotrichales > Methanotrichaceae > Methanothrix > Methanothrix sp. The sequence continues at coordinate 43,769 of NZ_JASFYM010000004.1, forward strand.
TAACAAACACAGGAACGATACGCATCAATGACATAGTTCTGAAGGACGACAAGCTCGGGGAGATAAAGCCTGATAAGAAAATGCTAAAGCCAGGCGAGACCGCGACTGCAACTGCAAAGTACACTGTAAAAGAGACAGACCTTCCAGGGCCACTGACAAACAACGTGACCGCAAGCGGCACAGAGATGCACACCGGAAAGCAGGTTGTGTCCGAGACCGCGATTGCCACGGTCACACTGGAGTACACAGCATCGATCACCCTGGACAAATCTGCTTCACCAAATCCGGCAAGGGTCGGAGATACAGTGACATACACCTACACGATAACAAACAGCGGCGAGGTAACACTGAAGAATCTGGCGCTTTCTGATGACAGGATAACAGGCATAAAGCTCGGAACAAATGAGCTGAAGCCAGGTGAATCGGCTACAGCAACCGCGACGTACAAAGTTGCAGAGGCAGACCTGCCGGGTCCGATCACGAACAGCGCGACCGTCAAAGCTGTTGATGTTCTTGGAAGAGAGGTCAGCGCTCAGGACTCCGAATCCGTTGATCTCACATACACTGCGAGCGTGAGCATTGAGAAGACCGCCACGCCCTCTCCTGCAAACGTCGGCCAGACGATCACGTACACCTACAGGATAAGCAACACAGGGGATGTGACACTGAGCGAGATCAAAGCCACAGATGATAAGCTCGGAGACCTGACGCTCACCAAGGCTGTGCTGGCTCCTGGAGAGAGCATCACTGCCACAAATACATATCAGGTCACACAGAACGACCTGCCGGGTCCGATCAGAAACAACGCCACAGTAAGCGCGAAGGACGTCCTGGGCAATGATGTCAGCGCAACCACCAGAGCCTTCGTGGATCTGACATACAGAGCCGCTATGAGCGTGACCAAGACGCCGACGCCATCGCCGGCCGGGATCGGCCAGACCGTGACTTATGAGTACGTGGTCACAAACACCGGAGACGTGACGCTCAGCGGCGTCTCGCTTGAGGACAGCGAGCTAGGCAAAGTGGATCTGGACAAAGATGTGCTCGCTCCGGGTGAGAGTGCCAGTGGCACAAAGCAGTACACTGTGACTGAGAATGACCTGCCTGGACCCATAACAAACACCGCGACCGCGTACGCGAAAGATGTCATGAACAACCCGGTCTCAGCGTCCACAACCGCATCTCTTCCGATCTCATACACCTCATCGATAAGCGTGGAGCAGAGGCCGTCAGCAGACAGAGTCGCCATCGGAGATAGCATCACATACACATACACCGTGACGAACACAGGCTCCACGACGATATCTGGAGTACAGGTCGAAGATGAGAGGTTCGGCTCCATAACACTCGATAAAAAGACGCTCAGACCCGGAGAGACCGCGACAGGCACTTACACATACACAGCAACTCAGGATATAATCGGCGAGGAGCTGAGCGGAAAGCTACCGAACAGCTGCAAGGCCATCGGGAGAAACCCTGTCGGCGAGACCGTCACAGCATCAGCCACATCAAGTGTTGAGATTACAAGAGAGACACTGGCGCCGATGGTCGGATGCGTCAACGACAACGGAGATGGCACCTACACAGTGACATGGGGGTACAGCAATCCAAACAAGGTGGCTGTTAAGCTTAAAGCCGGCAAGAGGAACATGTTCAGGCCTGGCAATCCGCACCAGGGACAGCCGGAGGTGTTCGAGCCGGGCGTGAAGGAGAACGCGTTCGTCACGCGATTCAAGGAGAAGAAGATCGAGTGGCTGCTCGATGAGACCGCTGCCACAGCAGACGCCGCTGCGACCTGCCCGAGCATCTGCTCGATAGACGGATCCGATACACTCTGCACGAACAAGGAGGAGACATACACCGCGAACGTCCCGCTGGTCAAGGGCGAGAGGTACGAGTACGAGTGGAAGCTGAACGGAGAGACGATAGGCACAGAGGACGAGGTGACGATATCCGGAGCTGGATACAAAGATGGCGATGTTCTGAAGCTGGAGCTGCGTGTGACAGCGTACAGGAAGAACCCGCACATTGCTGAGGAGGTCCCGCTGATCCAGTACTGCACAAAGGAGATAAAGGTCATACCCGAGCCGGCCGCAGAGATAAAGATCGAGTAGGTGCAGCGTATGGCTGCACAATACTTTTCTTTGAGTCGCATGTATTCGGGCTGCTGATCGCTTTCTTTGGACGATGTGAATCCGCTCTTATCGGTTGTGCGCTAGCACCGTTAAAACCCTCAGAGCTGCAGCTATCATTTTGTGAGCCCATGGCGCTTGCGTGAGATATCCTCGCTCAGCATCGCCCCTTGCTGCTCTCCATCCTCGATCTTATAAGACGCCTGAGCGGCTCGATCTCGCCGCGCTTCGCGGATACCGGGGCGATGCGATCCTCCCATCGAGTCCATGGCGGCTCCATCCCGAGGCGCTCCGCGATCCAGTCCAGGACCTGCTCTCTGTTAGCAATCCTATCCATCTTGTTCGCAGCCAGTATCGGGTTGAGCTCCAGCTCACAGAGAAACTCCCACATCTCGATCTCCACAGGTACCTCACCCCTGCTCTCCCACCTGTCTGCGATCTCCAGGAATGAAGCTGCATCTGTGACCTGGATTGCTGTTACTATCCTGTCCGCATGATCCTCGAGGTACCTCACTATGAGATCCTTTACACGCTCCTGCTCCCGCCAGCTCCGGTACTTCATGAACCCGTAGCCGGGCATATCGACGTACGTCAGGCTGCCGGCTCTGACAGAATACGGCCGCACTGTCACCCCTGGTCTCCTTCCGATCGGGACCTTCTCACCGGTAAGAGCTCTGAAGAGCGTCGACTTGCCAACATTCGACCTGCCGACCAGAACTATCTCGCACATGACAAGAAAAGAATTAAGTTAAAAATAAAAATTAAAGCAGCGGACCCGCCGGGATTCGAACCCGGGTTTGAGGCTATCCCCGGGGACCTCCGGAGGCCTCTGTTCTATCCAGACTATACTACGAGTCCAGCTAACTTTCGAGCACTATCTCGATGTTCACGTTCTTGGGAACCTGGATCCGCATGAGCTGCCTCAGGGCCCTCTCATCCGCATCCAGATCTATCAGCCGCTTGTGAACCCTCATCTCCCAGTGATCCCAGGTCGCAGAGCCCTCTCCATCAGGGCTCTTGCGGCACGGAACCACCAGCCTCTTGGTCGGGAGCGGAATCGGGCCCGCCATGTGCACTCCAGTCCTCTGGGCGATCCCGCGAACCTGGTTGCATATCTCATCAAGCGTCGCGGGGTTCGTCCCTGAGAGCCGTATCCTCGCCTTTTGCATGCTAAGACACCGGTTTTATCTTGGAGTCACGTTCTGGCACATGCCCGCGGCGATCGTCATGCCCATATCCCTGATCGCGAACCTGCCGAGCTGCGGGATCTCCTTCACCTTCTCGATCACCATCGGCTTTGTCGGCCTGACAGCGATGATGGCAGCATCACCTGTCTTAATGAACGCCGGGTTCTGCTCCTTGACAGAGCCGGTCCTGGGATCGAGCTTGGCCTTGATCTCCGTTATCGTGCACGCCACCTGCGCGGTGTGGCAGTGGAAGACAGGCGTGTAGCCGGCGGAGATCGCGCTCGGATGCTGCAGCACCACGATCTGGGCTGTGAACTCCTTCGCCACTGTCGGCGGATTGTCGACGTGGCCGCAGACATCTCCCCTCTTGATGTCGTTCTTGCTGATGCCCCTGACGTTCCACCCGATGTTGTCTCCGGGGTATGCCTCGGGGATCTCCTGGTGGTGCATCTCTATGGACTTGACCTCGCCTGTGACGTGTGCGGGCTCGAATATGACCTTGTCGCCCTTCTTGAGCACGCCGGTCTCAACGCGCCCGACGGGCACGGTGCCGACGCCTGAGATCGTGTACACATCCTGCACGGGTATGCGGAGCGGGAGGTTCACCGGCTTCTGCGGCTCCTTCAGCGCGTTCAGCGCATCCAGTACGGTCGGACCTGTGTACCACTTGGTCTTATCGCTGTGCTTAACCACGTTATCTCCGTTGTAAGCAGACACCGGGATGAACGGGATCTCATCGACCTTGTACCCGACCATCCTCAGGAGCTTGCCGACCTCCTCCTTGACCTCCTTGAACCTCTTCTCATCGTATGGCGGCTCTGTCGCGTCCATCTTGTTTATGGCCACGATCAGCTGGTTCACTCCAAGAGTCCTTGCGAGGAAGACGTGCTCCTTCGTCTGGGCCATCACACCATCGGGCGCAGCAACAACCAGCACCGCTGCGTCTGCCTGGCTGGCGCCTGTGATCATGTTCTTCACGAAATCCCTGTGACCGGGGCAGTCGACCACCGTGAAGTAGTACTTGTCAGTATCGAAGCGCTGGTGAGCGATATCGATCGTCACGCCCCTCTCGCGCTCCTCCTTCAGGCTGTCCATGACCCAGGCGAACTCGAATGTCGCCTTGCCCTTCGCAGCAGCTTCCTTCCTGTACTCCTCGATGGTGTGCTCATCGATGGCCCCCATCTCGTACATCATCCTTCCGACAAGCGTTGACTTGCCATGGTCAACGTGTCCGATGAATGCCAGATTAAGGTGAGGCTTTGTATCTGCCATTTTATTCATCTCCTTTCAAGTGGTTTCATCCGTATTTTCTTTCTGCCTTTAAATCTTTTCCAGCGATTCACGCCTTGAGATAGTCGCTCGGTGTCGGCATCTCAGGCTTCAATCCCTTTCTGGTCCTGATCTGCCGGACTGTATCCAGCAGCAGGTTTGCCGGAATCGGCTCGAATCCTGCGAACTCTGTGGACCAGAGCGCCCTGCCCTCGGTGGCGGACCGGATCGCGCCTGCGAATCCGAACATCTCTGCGACTGGCATCTTGGCCTTGATCGTGATCATGTCACCCTGAGTCTCCATGCTCAGGATCACACCGCGGCGACCCTGGATCTCGGACATGGCTCCGCCCATCTGGTCCTGGGGCACCTGTATAAAGACGTTCTGCATCGGCTCCAGCAGCGTCGGGTTCGCCATGAGTATTCCGGCCTGGACCGCCTGCCTGACCGCGGGTATCACCTGAGCGGGTCCTCTGTGGACAGCGTCCTCATGGAGCTTGACATCCACGAGCTTCGCCTTTATGCCCTGCACAGGCTCCCTGCATATCGGACCTGCAGTTATCGCCTCCTCGAAGCCCTCGAGTATGAGCTCCATGGTCTCCTTGAGGTACTGGACGCCCTTTGTCATGTTCAGGAACATATTGGTTCCGATGAAGTTCACCATGTTCCTGGCCTCTTCCTTGTCCATGCCCGCCTCGATCAGGATCCTCCTGCGCTCGACCTCCTCCATCTTCATGTTGATCTTTCCTTCCTTGAGGACCTCGATCACGCCCGGCTCCAGCGGCTCTATCTCTATGTAGAACCTGTTGTGGTGGTTCGGGGACTTGCCCTCTACAGGTCCTGCCTTGCCGGTCACAGACTCCCTGTAGACCACGATCGGAGGAGATGTCTTTATCTCGACGCCCTTGTCCCTCTGGATCCTGGTCGCCACGATCTCCAGGTGGAGCTCGCCCATTCCGGCCATGAGATGCTCGCCTGTCTCCTCATTGATCGTTATCTGCAGCGTCGGATCCTCTTTTGCTGTCTGACGCAGTACCTCTATGAGCTTGGGGAGATCGCGCATGTTCTTCGCCTCGACCGCGACCGTCATGACAGGCTCTGAGACGTGCTTTATGACCTCAAACGGCGTCATGTTCGGATCGCTCGAGACGGTCGAGCCCACGATCGCATCTCTCAGACCGGTGACTGCTGCGATATTCCCTGCGGGAATCCTCTCGACCTCTATGCGCTCAGCGCCCATCATGATGCCTGTCTGCTGGATCCTGTTGGTGTGAGGCACCCCTGAGATGTGAAGCTCCATGCCGCGAACAAGCGTGCCTGAGAAGAGCCGTCCGGTTGCGACCTCTCCAGCATGCGGATCCACCTTGATCTTCGTGACCATGAAGGCCACAGGCCCGTTCGGATCGCACGCTGCCATGGCCTTTCCCACAGGGCTGTTCCAGTCGCCCTTCCATATGACCTTTATCCTGTTCTTCTGGGCCTCGAGCGGGCTCGGCAGGAAGCGGATTATCATGTCGTTGACCGCAACGTAGAGCGGACACTTCTGCGCCAGCTCCTTCATGCGATCCGAGCGGCAGTACTCGTAGACCTGATCGAAGCCTATGCCGGTCTTCTTCATCTGCGGAACGCTTATGGCCCAGTTGTAGAGGGCTGAGCCGAACGCCACGCTGCCGTTTGCAGCGTCCAGCCTCCAGCCTGCCTTGTAGTGCTCCTCGTCCATGCTCCTGATGAGCTTGTTTATGCTATCGATGACCTTTCCGAGACGAACTGCCATCTCCTTCTTCTCGACCTTGAGCTCGTTGATCATCCTGTCGACCTTGTTCACGAAAAGAACAGGTCGAACACCCTCGCGAAGCGCCTGCCTCAGAACAGTCTCGGTCTGCGGCATCGCGCCCTCAACAGCATCCACAACAACGACAGCGCCATCAACAGCACGCATCGCTCGTGTGACGTCGCCGCCGAAATCCACGTGCCCCGGAGTATCGATCATGTTGATCAGATACTCCTTTCCCTCATACTCATGGACCATGGAGACGTTTGCAGCATCTATCGTTATGCCCCTCGCCTGCTCGAGAGGGTCGAAGTCCATGAAGAGCTGCTTCCCGGCGAGCTCCATGGAGATCATCCCCGCGCCTGCCAGGAGGTTGTCTGATAGAGTCGTCTTGCCATGATCTATATGCGCGACTATCCCGATATTTCTGATCATCTCGGGCTTGTCCATCAGAGCTATCACTCGCTCTGCAATCTTCTTTCTCTTGCCCATAACACGCACCACTGAACTTGTGTAAGCATTAACTCGGACCCAAAAACTTCTGATTCCACCTATATAAGCCTTAGTTAGGTTTGAACGGACCTGTCCGGATAAGATAAGAACTGAGTATAAAATTAGTTCGCTGAAATTTAGAGAGGTGATGCCTGATGACATATTGCTCTCTGATTTCTGCGTTATCCAGCTTACCGGTAGTCTACCTTCATTGAGTTGATCTTGATGGGCCGGCTCCCTCAGATGTGTTTATTCTGAACAACGTCGGCATGGAAATCGACATCATTGGACCTGCAAATAATTGTCCGGCGCCCTAAAGCGTGGTTGAAGGCTGCGAATTGCCTGAAGCTATTGCTTTGCACTTATCCACACGTCGTAGGTAGACTACCCGAGCCGGCCGCATAGACAAGATCGAGTAGGCGCAGCATACGCTGCACAGTACTTTTTTGAGACTTGTGTATTGGGCTGCTGATCGCTTTCTTGGAGACTCTGAGTACTCTTTTATCGGGTGTGCTAGCCATCGTTAAAAACCTCAGCGATCAACCCCTAAAGTGGCTAGATACCACGACCCGGCAGCTTATCTGCCAGTGACCTTCTCTCCGGCCTGAAGACCGGGTTTGCGCCTGTTATTCTCTAGCAAATTTTGGCAGATGCAAGCGAGAAGCTGCGACCTCCTCCTCGCCCAGACCAAAATGCTATTATCATATGAGGGCAGCTCTGAGTCTCCGATGGCCAAGCAGAAGAAAAAGGCGAAGAGCAGGGAGACCGACCGGAAGGAGACCCCCCAGAAAACACCGGAAGCGGAGAGGGAAGCCAGGAAGGTTTTGAAAAAGAAAACACCTGAGGAGCGAAGGAGGGCGCAGATAGAGGGAATAAAGAAAACACTCGTCCCCTCGATCCTCGGGATAATATCCGGTATTCTGTGCTACCATCTTCTCGGCACCGGAACCGATATGATGCTCGGTGGGGTCAGGGTTGAGTGGCACTTCATCCTTCTGAACCTGATACTCATCACAACGATAGTGCAGAGATTTATATACCCGCTCATAGGGATAGACGTCCTCGCTTTCAAGGGGAAGGACTGGTTCTACGTAGAGTTTATTGTGGTCGATCTGTGGGCTGTGACCTGGACCATACTCCTGAACTGAGGTGCCTTCATGAGGATAGCGGTTGTCAACAGAGATCGGTGCCAGCCGAGGAAGTGCGCCAGGGAGTGCGAGTACTTCTGCCCGCCTGTGCGCACAGGAGATGAGACGATAGTCTTCGTTGATGACAAGCCTGTGATAACAGAGAACCTCTGCGTGGGCTGCGGGATATGTGTTAGGAAGTGCCCGTTCGGCGCGATAACGATTACGAACCTGCCTGAGGAGATCGGAGCGCCGGTGCACCGCTACGGCAGCAACGGCTTCGCGCTCTACGGCCTGCCCATACCGGTCGAGGGAAAGGTCACAGGCCTCCTGGGGCCTAACGGCATAGGAAAGTCGACGGCTGTTGCGATACTCTCCGGGCTCCTGAGACCTAATCTAGGCAGAGATGCCTCCTGGGACGATGTTCTTGAGAGGTTCGCAGGCTCGGCGATCGGAGATTACCTCAAGAGGGTCGCTGAGAAGGGCGTCAGGACAGCATACAAGCCGCAGTATGTCGACAGGATACCAAAGAGCTACAAGGGATCCGTTAGAGAGCTCTTGAGGAGAACAGATGAGCGGGGGGAGCTCGACGCTCTCGTGGATCGTCTCGGCTTGAGACCTCTGCTGGACCGCGATATAGACAGCCTCAGCGGCGGCGAGCTGCAGAGAGTGGCCATCGCAGCAACTGCCGCACGTGACGCCGATTTCTACTTCTTCGACGAGATTAGCCCGTATCTTGATATCAACCAGAGGATCCTGGCCGCGAGGATGCTCCAGGAGCTTGCCTCGGATAAAGCGGTGATGGTCGTCGAGCACGACCTGGCGCTTCTGGATCTGCTCGCGGAAAGCGTGCATCTCGCCTACGGAACTCCCGGCGCATACGGCGTCATAACCAGGCCGAAGGGCATAAGGGTCGGGATAAACCAGTATCTGAGAGGCTTCCTGCCCGAGGAGAACGTCCGTATACGCTCGGAGAGCATAGAGTTCGAGGTACATGCTCCGAGGGATGAGAAGGATGTTCCGGTCCTTGTTGAGTACGGGGAGTTCTCCAAGAGCTACGATAGATTTGAACTCCTGGCCATGCCTGGTGTCATAAGAAGAAGCGAGGTTGTGGGAATCCTGGGGCCTAACGGCATAGGAAAATCAACTTACATAAAGATCCTGGGGGGGATCGAGAAGCCCACAAAGGGCAGTATCGATGCGAAGCTCAGGATCTCCTACAAGCCTCAGTATCTTAAAGCCGAATCAGATGTCACCGTGGAGGCGCTCCTCAGGGGCATAACCCACGACTTCGACAGCAGCTACTACCAGTCTGAGTTCGTAAAGCCGATGGGGCTCGAGCGGCTTCTGGATCAACGCCTGACAGAGCTGAGCGGCGGAGAGCTCCAGAGGGTCGCCATAATAGCATGCCTGAGCATGGACGCGGATCTGTATCTCCTGGATGAGCCATCGGCGCATCTCGATGTGGAGCAGAGGATGATGGCCGCCAAGGTCATGAGACGGTTTGCTGAGTCGACAGAGCGATCTGTCGTGGTCGTGGATCATGATATCTACCTGATAGACATGCTCTCAGAGCGGCTGATAGTCTTTGAGGGCCAGCCTGGGGTGAGAGGAATAGCAAACCCGCCATGCGATATGCGCGAGGGGATGAATAGATTCCTCTCAGCGATCGGTATAACATTCAGGCGCGATGAGGACACGAAGAGGCCGAGGGTGAACAAGCCGGGATCGAAGCTCGACAGGGCCCAGAGAGAGATGGGCGAGTACTACTACGCTCTGAGCTGATAACATAGAAGTGTGGGGCGACTGGCTGCGATGGAATCACCCGACCAAAATGGGCAGCCGATCAGTGCCCAGGCACTCAGACGATATGGCAGCAGGAGATTGAGAGCAAGCCCTCTGAGCGGCATAAGCAATCCGATAGCTTCAGCGCATCTGGTTCTCAGGAGACCGATGTCAGCACCGATGGCATCCGGGCTTTTTCAGACAGGCCATCAGCTAGAGCAGGAGAATCACCGCGCCCATGACCATGAAGATCAGCCCCGCTGCCAGTGTGATGGTCCTCCGCTTTACATATCTCAGTATGAACCTTCCAAGGTATATGGCGCTCAGTGAGAGCATGAACAGCGCAAGCATGGTGCCGCCGAGAACCATCCACGGGTTGTACTGCGTCGCGAATATCGCGGATGCGATCTGTGTCTTATCCCCCCACTCGGCCAGGAAAATCACCAGAAAGCCTGAAAGAAATGGGCTGTCATCAAATGTCCTGCTCTCATCCTCATCCCCATCCAGATCCCTCAGCGTGGTTATCCCGAAGAGCAGAAAGATCGCCCCTGAGATGATCTTAAGGACGTTCGCAGGAACGACATCTGTTATCCACGCGCCGAGAAGTATTGCAAATCCGTCGACAATAAGAAATGCGGACATAACGCCTGTGAGCAGCATCAGATGTCTGCCAGTTCTTGTGGAGAGCAGGAGAACGGAGAGCTGTGTTTTATCGCCGAACTCCGCGATGGCGATGGTGATAAAGGGTATGAGCAGATCTGCAAGCATCCATCAGCGGTCGTTCACAGTGTTTATAGCGCTTTCTCTCAGATCCGACGCTTTCTAACATCCATGACAGCCATGACATTAGAGAGAACGTTAATCCAGCGGGGATCGTTGCAGAGAACTGGTTCGTGAAGGATGCCAGGTATTCAAAGGTTCATCTGATTCGATGATGTGCAGCTATGCTGTCAGTTCACATGCTTCTGTGAGACAATCCTGCCCTGCCCGCAGTACTCCTCCTCGAGCTGTATCGTAGCGTGCTCTATCCCGAATACGGACCTGAGCCGGTGCCGTATCTCGTTGAGGGTCCTCTGATAATCTGACTCCGGAGACACTACAACATGTGCGCTTAGCACTATGTTTGAGGAGCAGACGCCCCATATGTGCAGATCGTGAACCTGAATTACCCCGGGCGCTGTGGAGATCTGGTTCACGACCTCATCTGTTCTTATGCACTCCGGCACTCCCTCCATTATCAGGCGGAAGGAATCCTTGAGGAGCCTGTACGAGCCGGCAAATATGAGAACAGAAATGAATACGCTGATGATCGAATCCGCAGGGTACCAGCCTGTCCTCCAGATCACAAGCCCCGCTGCAATCACGCCAAGTGATGCTGCTGCATCTCCAAGGACGTGAAGGATTGCGGATCTGAGGTTAAGATCCTCCCCGTGGCCGCCCCTGCTCAGAACAAAGGCGACGAAGAGGTTCACGATGAGGCCGAAGCTCGCGATGAGCAGCAGTTCCATCCCCTTCACAGGCGCAGGCTCCAGGAATCTCCTGTATGCCTCGATGAGAATGACCAGGGCCACAAACCCGAGGGTGAGCCCGTTAGCCAGCGCCGCAACCACCTCGAAACGGTGGAATCCGTAGCTGTACCGCTCGCTTGCAGGAAGCGCTGAGATCCTGATCGCGAACCAGCTCAGACCAAGAGCGAAGAGGTCGAGGAATACGTGTGCTGCGTCAGAGAGCAGCGCCAGGCTGCCGGTCCACCAGCTCCCGATGAGCTCAGCTATCAGTATGGATATCGTGAGGATCATGGCCAGCGCAAAGCGCCGCTCGATAACTCTGACCTCGTGTGCTCTCATCGGGATTGTGGAAGCTCAGAGCTCCATCTCTGTGCCTTGTTGATCACCATATGCGCCTGCATGCGGTATTGACAATTCGCATGAGGCGCTCGAGATGAATCACGAATAACGCAGATCTATGTAAACCCCCCTCAGATACCCGTCCCTGTCCACCATGGCGATCACAGGATACGCACCTCTCCTTGTGTGAATCTTGACTACACCAATCGGGTTCTGGGTGTCCGCATCGAGCACACTAAGCATGCCGCTGTCGACGGTGACATATCCCAGAACTGTTCCCTCTCTTAGAGAGATGCTTTTCAGAGAGCTGTACCTCCTGTCGCGGTACTCTGCGGCCAGACCACCAAATGGATCGTAGAACCTGTAGCTGAAGCCGCGAGCAGGCATCGTTGTGCAGCCGTAGAGCCACGGGGCGTGCTCACTTATGAGCCAGGGTCGTCCAATGCCCATGTTGAAGAGAGCCTCCGCTCGCCTCTCGCCGGGTGCGTACTCAACCTGCGCATTTACCGAAGCGACAAAGAGCAGCGCAAGGAACAGAAGACAGATTCCCAATCTTCTCATGAAATCTACTTTGGTGTGATTGTAGTTATCTCTTTGCCCGGTACAACGCTCGCTCGATAATATCCCAAAGATTAAATAACATCATCAGGTAGTGAGGGCTGAGTCAACTACTCCGGCCTGAAGACCGGAGCTTGTCCCTGGCGCCATGCGGAGAATCCGAAATGTACGAGACAATAGGCCGGTTGACATCACAGGATAGAGCTCCGAAGAGCAGCGGCCCTGGAGACGCTCCTGGCCTCAAATGCAGGTTTCAGCTTCCGCATTGCTGCGGATTCGGAGCGTTCCAAAATGCCTGTCGTCCCGTGTTGCAACCGTTTCTCCGCTACGGAGTGTCTTGTAGGTCTGAGAGGCATCTCAGGAGAAAGTGGTAGGAACAGAGATATATCTGTTTCTGGGTGGGGTATGCTCCTCCCCGCTCTGAAGGGCGGGGTTCCGCTGCCCCTACACCCCAGGAGGTTCTATGAACCAGAAGGAGTTTGCCAAGGCATTTGCGATATTCGTGGGGGCTGTGATGGTGCTCTCCGCCTTTGCAGGGTTTGTTCTGCGGAGCGGGGATGTGGAGACCCGGTCCGGGCCGGAATCGGTTGAGACTGCACCGCTCTCAGCCTTCGGAGTGAGGGGAAATCTGATCGATATGAGCTTCTCAGGCATGCAGGACCTGCTTGAGATGTGTCCAGAAAACACAACATTCGCATACTGGATCGATCTCGGGGCATCGCAGAATATAACAGAGGCTGCAGCCGCTGTTATCCCGGAGATGTATCCACCTGCTGCAGGGCTGATGTACAGGGAGAAGATGTACCCCACAGAGATCAGGCGGGGGGCATCGGTATTCTTCAACAACACCTGGGCTGAGTTCCACTGGGTCATGCCGTTCAGCTACAACTACCAGGGGCTTGTGATACCCTACAGCGATTTCATGATCGTACCGGCGACGGGGGATCTCGGAAGGATTTTCGGGAGGCCGATACTGTTCGGCCCTGAGAGCGCGCTGAAGCAGATCATCGATGTGATTCTTGGCGGATTCCCGACAGATCGGCTGACCCTGGCGTATGACGAGGTCGCGGACCTCCAGATCGCAGGAGTCGGTGGCGTCGAGAATGCACCGCTCGGCGGCGGGTACGATGAGTTCTACGCGGGGATCTCCCAGAGGGAGAACGGCATCTCTGTGAGATGCAGCTACATGTCGCCCTACGGGAGCACACTGACAAGAATACAGACGCTCGCCTCCAAGTACAAGATGAGCATCTCGCGCGATGGGAGTATCCTGCGCCTCGAAGGGACTGTGCCCCCGGAGGAGCTGAGGGGCGTGATCGCAGATCTGCTCGCGCCCTGATAGCGTAAGCTTTTTAGATACGGAGATGCAGCTGGATCTGTTCATTCGGGTGAGGCAATTTTCCACGATGAATGATGATGGGCTGGTGCCCTGAAGGAGATGTGTGATATGGCGAGACCGATATATGTGAGGTTTGATGTTCCACCTGAGCTGGCAGCCAAGTCGCTTGAGGCGCTTGAGCTGGCTCGAGATACCGGAAGGATAAAGAAGGGAACGAATGAAGCTACAAAGGCCGTGGAGCGAGGGGTTGCGAAGCTCGTGATAATTGGAGAGGACGTGGAGCCGCCCGAGATAGTGGCGCACCTGCCCCCGCTCTGCGAGGAGAAGAACACCCCCTACGTGTATGTGAAGAAACAGAGCGACGTGGGGGCGGCTGCCGGTCTGAGCGTGAAGAGCGCGGCAGCGGCGATAATTGAGCCGGGAAAGGGAAAGGAGCTGTTGGAGGAGATAATCCAGAAACTCCAGGCTCTTAAGTAGGTGATAAATAGTGGCTGAGGAGAACGGCGTCCCCGCAGAGGTCATAGAGATCATCGGGGTCACCGGAATGCATGGAGAGGCAACCCAGATAAAGTGCAGGATACTGGAGGGCTCAAACAAGGGCAGGATCATAACCAGGAACTGCATGGGACCTGTAAGGGTTGGCGATGTCCTGATGCTTCTGGAGACCGCGCGCGAGGCCAAGAAGCTGACAGGCAGGTGATCCCGATGGAAGAGAGAAGATGCTCATTCTGCAACAGCAGGATCACTCCTGGCACGGGGAAGCTGTACGCAAAGAAGGACGGGACTGTGTATTACTTCTGCTCGTCCAAGTGTGAGAAGAACATGAGGCTTGGCCGCGTGCCCAGAAAGATAAAGTGGGCTCGAAAGGGGGCGTAGAGGCTGGAGCGCACATTTGTTATGATCAAGCCGGATGGCGTGCAGAGGGGGCTTGTTGGCAGGATAATCCAGCGGATCGAGGAGAAGGGCTTCAAGATAGTGGCGATGCGCCTCTCGGTCATGGACAGGGCGCGTGCTGAGAAGCACTACGCAGAGCACGCGGGAAAGCCCTTCTACAAAGATCTCGTCGATTTCATAACCTCCGGCCCCTCTGTCCAGATGGTAGTTGAGGGGAAGGGGGTCATATCTGCCATAAGGAAGATGAACGGCGCGACAAACCCTGCCGAGGCGGCTCCAGGCACGATCAGAGGGGACTTCGGAATAGAGACCGGTCGCAACGTGATTCACGGCTCAGACTCTCCGGAGTCTGCAGCCCGCGAGATAGCCCTCCACTTCAGCGACTCGGAGATATTCGAGTACAGACGTATCGATGAGCCCTGGCTTTACGAGTGAGCAGGGGCTCAGGCTCATCTCTTTTATCTATAGGCGTGGTGCTTCTGTCTTCCAGGATAATCCGGCCTGTCAAGGGCGTCTGGCTCGTTTGAGGCATTTCCAGTCGCCGGATGGAGCGAGAATTATTTCTGCTCGCGGAGATGAAATTTATCGGTCATCTCTGACGTAAGACTCTGAGACCATCGTGAGGAGATACTGATAGAGAGTAACATGGCGCAAACTCCGGTTTTCAGGCCGGAGAGGGAGTCACGGAACAGGCGATTCGATGGCCACTGTGGGGGAAGCGGATGAGCCAGAAAAACGAGGATCTCGACTGCGATATGCGTAGCATAAAGACCTCGACGGATTGTGGGATGGATCTGCATTCTCGATGCATGCCAGAGAGCCGAAGCGATGGGGTTCCATCTCCTCACGGCGGTGATAAGGCCATACGCGTCAGCAAGCCCGGGATAAGGGTTTTGGGGATAGCAGAGAGCTTTGTGCGCTCGGATCCTGTTTCCACCCTGGCAGGCATCGTCATGCGCGGGGATCTGCGCATCGACGGCGTCGCGCTTGCGGAGATCACCGTGGGCGGGATGGACGCGACTGAAGGAGTGCTATCGATATACAGGAAGCTCAACAGAGACGATATCAATATTTTAATGCTGAGCGGAAATGTGATCAGCTGGTTCAACATAATAGACCCTGAGAGGGTACACAGGGAGACCCGGCTGCCGGTGATCAGCGTCACCTACGAGGAGTCCGAGGGTCTTGAGAGGTACTTGGAGGAGTACTTCCCCGGCGATGCTGAGCGGATCAGGAGGTACAGGGCATTGGGGGAGAGGAGCGCCATCAGGCTGAAAACAGGATATGATCTCTTTGTTAGAGCGCATGGCCTCTCTCTGAAAGAGGCCAGGGCTGTGCTGAACAGGTTCACGCTTGAGGGAAGGATACCCGAGCCGGTTAGGGTTGCAAGGCTCATCGCAAGAGCTGCAATGAGGATCGGGCGCGAGTCAGGAGAGTAAGCCCCCTTCTGTTTCGGCGGCATTCAGCTTAGCGCCATACCCGGGCAAGGGGCTGGACACCCCCAGAGCTGCCCTATTTTGGCTTGCACCCACAGGGTTTCGCCGTTTCATCTGCATTCCGTGAGACCTCAGCCTTTCGGCATCATCGCATTATCACGGCGCAGTCCCGTTTCTGTGCCAGAGCCGGAGCTCTCGCCCCGCATCATCGCGATGCCTGTGCGTCCAGAGGTGGGGGGACTTTCCACACCGGCCGATGCCGGCCAGCGGCAGCCGCCCTTCCTCTCTCGCGCCCGTCTTCGTGTCCCCTGCTGGAGAAGCCCGGAGGCGGTTCCACATTTGAGTGGGCTCCGCATCCAGTCACTCAGCCAGGGGACAGTTGATCTGTGATCGCCACGCCCCTTCAGGCATGAGATCCAGAACTCACACACTGCATCCCAAGCTAAATATAGTTTTTCGATCGCTTTTCTCTCTGTTTAGTCCCGGAACCTTTGACTTTATAAAGCCGGCGTTTTGGGGGTTCAACACAGATTCGTGTACACGTATCACTGAGATCAACAGCATGCAGCCTCGCAGAATTTTGTGATCCGCTATGCCGGAGAATGCCGATTCCTGAAATATTGAATCAAGCGCACGACCAAAAGTCGTGGATGAGGTGAATACAGCACGGAGCCAACTTTTGCGTGCTGCCGGGCGATGCCCCGGCATGGCCATCGAAAGGTTTACTTAGTGACAGGCCATCCTCCCATCCGTATCGGGTGATACTATTGCAATTACTTCTGATACATTCAGACTTCATAGAGTTTGAGGCTAAGAAGCCAACAAAGTTCGCAGAGGAGGTGCCCGATGAGGCGAAATCGGGCAGGCTGGAGGAGGCACTCTGCGCGTTCATCGCTGTGGAGAAGTTCGATGAGGATGATCCGGATGCTGTTGTGGCTCAGGCTGCCGGAGAGATCGAGGATGTTGCAAGGAGGGTCAGTGCTGAGCGGATAATGCTCTATCCCTATGCACACCTGAGCCCGGCCCTCTCCTCTCCGGAGACCGCTGTGCGTGTACTCAGGGATCTCGAATCCGCGCTGAAAAGCAGCTTCGAGGTCGCACGCGCCCCATTCGGCTGGTACAAATCATTCACGATAAGATGCAAGGGCCATCCGCTCTCAGAGCTCTCAAGATCGATAAGGATCGGCGAGGGAGAGGTTGTCTCCCAGGCCCTCAAATCCGAGGCAAAGGCCGTCTCCCACTGGAGGATCATGAAGAAGGGCGGAGAGATGGTCCCTCCGGAGGAGTTTGACTTCAGCGGGCACGAGCGGCTCGAGAAGTTTGTGAGATACGAGATAGAGAAGAGCCGGGCGGTCGACAGGATCCCGCCACACGTTGAGCTCATGCGGCGCCTGGAGCTTGTGGATTATGAGCCCGGCTCTGATCCGGGAAACATGAGGTACTACCCTAAGGGGCGGCTCGTGAAATCCCTCCTGGAGAGCTACGTCACCGACAGGGCGCTCGAGATGGGCGCGATGGAGGTCGAGACGCCGGTGATGTACGACATGGACCATCCGACGCTGAAGAAGTACCTGGACAGGTTCCCGGCGAGGCAATACACGATAGAGGCTGACAAGAAGCACCTCTTTCTCAGGTTCGCCGCTTGCTTCGGCCAGTTCCTGATGGGGCATGATATGACGATTTCCTACAGATCACTGCCTCTCAGGATGTTCGAGCTCACACGCTACAGCTTCAGGCGGGAGCAGCGCGGCGAGCTTGTCGGGCTCCGCAGGCTGAGGGCATTCACAATGCCTGACATGCACACGTTCTGCAGCGACATGAGCTCCGCGATGGAGGAGTTCAGGAAGCAGTACGAGGCCAGCATATCGGTGCTCAGGGAGGCGGGTTTGGACCTGAAGGATTATGAGGTCGCGATAAGGTTCACGAAGGATTTCTACGAGAGCAACAGAGCGTTCATAGAGGGGCTTGTTGATATCGTGGACAAGCCTGTGCTCATAGAGATGTGGGACGAGCGCTTCTTCTACTTCGTGCTCAAGTTCGAGTTCAACTTCGTGGACGCGCTCGACAAGGCGAGCGCTCTATCCACGGTGCAGATCGATGTCGAGAACGCGGAGAGATACGATATCAGCTATGTCGATGCCGAGGGGAACAGAGAGAGGCCGATACTGCTTCACTGCTCCCCATCAGGCGCGATAGAGCGTCTGATGTACGCGCTCCTCGAGAAGCAGGCGATGATAGCCGCAAACGGTGGCGTCCCCATGCTTCCCACCTGGCTCTCGCCGACGCAGGTGAGGATCATTCCGGTCGCAGAGCGCCATCATGCAAGGGCGATGGAGGTCGCGGAGCAGCTGAACTTCAGGGTGGATGTGGACGACAGGGATGAGACTGTGGGGAAGAAGATCCGAGATGCGGGAAGGGAGTGGATACCCTACGTTGCTGTCATAGGAGACGATGAGCTCTCCACAGGGCTTCTGACCGTGACTGTCAGATCTGGATCAACATCCGGAAACCAGAAGATCAGGATGAGCGTGGAGGAGCTCCGCGCCAGGCTCCAGAGCGAGACCGCGGGCAAGCCCTGGAGAAGGCTGCCCCTGCCGGTGAAGCTCTCCGAGAGGCCTAAGTTCGTCTGAGGCCTCCACGCATTTTTATAAGAGCTGATGAGATCACAGCCAAAATAAATGCTGCAGCTCCAGCCCCTGGAGAGGCTGTTTTGCTCCTTTTTGCGTCGCTTTTCTGCTCAGCCTGAAGATCTGGTGTGTTCCTGCTGTTGTTTGCATAAGAACTGTTGTTCACGTGGGATAACCGGGGAAGAGTGCTGTAAAGCGGAGAGGTGAGGTTGAATGTTGTCCTCGCCACCGCCTCGCCCATGATGTTCTGGACCCTGAGCTGGAGCGTGTATCTGCCTGGAGCTGCCGGAACACGCTCGATGTGCGGCTCCAGAGCGTTTATGTCGCCCACGAGCGTCTGGTTTCTCTGACCACTGACGGTGCTGTTGTTCCACAGGAAGAACGCCAGCCTGCTCCCGGAGGCAAATGACATGCTCTCTCCCCTCGAATAGTAAACCTTCCCATCGGCTCCGATGATCCTCTCGATCCTGCCTGCCTGGTCGAAGAATACGCCCACATTCGCAGAATAGGATTCGTTGGTGTAAAGAATGGCGTTCGTCGGGGTGATGTCTGCATCCGGCACCACCATGTCGTTCATCACAGGCACGGTGCCGTTCCATCTCCACTCAAACCTCCAGGTGTCGCCTGAGCCCATGCCCGTGGAGATCTCCTTGAGCGAGATGGTCCTTCCGAGAGGATCCATGAGCTCAGCGAGCACGCCTCTCATCTCGCCGGCCTTAACTGTGGCATTGAATGCGACAGGCGGTGCCGCATCAGGCGGAACTCCTAGCTGGAGTATCCTCGGCATGGGAACGACATAAGCCACTGTGTATGGGAAGTACCTGAGCGTATCGTTGTCCGCGACCGCAAGATAGAGGCCCCTCGTCACTCCGGGATACTCCGGCCAGATCTCAACAGACGATCCCTTACCCAGTGACTTCGACTCGTCATTCACCATGTAAACGCCCTTGGGAGTTGTGAAGATCACCATGTCGCCTATCTTGGATCCGCCCTCGATCGGGAGGTAGATCTGATCGGAGATCTGGAAGACGCCATCTATGACCGCGATCTGCCTCTCACCGTCCCTGAATATCTCGCCTACATGAACAGCAAGCACCGGAAGATCCTTGATGTCGAAGACGTCCTTCTTGTAAACATACGTCGAATTGGAGCTGATGGTGCTGTTGTCCACTATCCTGTTGTTCTTTAGAAGGCTAACGAAGATCCTGTCCTTGCCTACGTCTCTTATGAGCAGCGAGTACCCATCCCTGAAGAAGTATATGTTACCTGATGTCGCTATGTCCTGAGCGTCAGTGTCTATAAGAACCCTGCCGAGGCGCTCGTACTCGAACATGCTCTTCTCTCCGATCTCGGAGCTTGTGTTTCTTCCGTATCCTGCGAACCAGAGCTCCCCGAAGAGGCTCAGGACGTAATACTCTCCCCAGGGCTCGCGCTCGAATCGCTTCGGCTGGATGTACGTGTAGTACAGCATCCCCTGCATGGATCCAACCCTGGATCCGTTCATCTCCACAGGCACTATCGGCCCGAACCTCGGGATGACCCGTCTGGAGCTGCCGTTCAGGACGAACGTCTCGCTCCCGATCATATCCTCGTCGTCGAAGTAGAATCCTGCATAGTTCCTGTAATCCCAGACGGTGCTGACATAAGCAGGTATATCCTCGATAATTTTTTGAACCTGCAGATCGCCCCCGTGGAAGACCGGCCCTCTTATCATGTACCTGCCGTACTCTGTGTAGATGCCGACCGGATAGTACATCAGAGAGGGTCTGTCCATCACTCTCAGAGCAAGGCCTCCGGCGATGTGGATAAAGCTGTCAGGGCTCAGAGCGATATCATCGTGGTTTCTGAGCTCTATCCGGTCCCCGGATATGTCGTTCACCTTCAGGAGTCCTACCCTTGTGCTGTCTGATAGGATCACAGATGAAGAGGTGCTCACCTGGAAGAGACCATCGATATCCACTCTATCCTCATCTCTGCCGTGCATTCCGGAGCGGACGTGAAGCATTATCAGAGGGATATCATTCTCGGGATGCTTCCAGACATAAGTGCTACCCTCCTCGACGACCGCGCGATCCACTGCTGCGCCACCCCTGAGCAGCTCTAGGAAGGCCTTTTTCCCGTCATCTGAGACGCCGCTCAGCGCCACACTGTATCCATCACCGAGAACCAGAGGCTTCTCAGAGGATATCGTGTAGCGATCATCGGAATCGATCAGAACCTCCCGGAGCTCGCCCTTTTCCAGGGAGCTGATCTCCTCTGTGACCGGCCCATCCGGATACCCTGCGAGGTACCGCTTCCCCAGAAACCCTATCCAGAGGTACTCTCCCCAGCCCTCATACTCGAAGCGCTTCGCCACAGCTTTGCAGAAGTATACCAGCCGCCCCTCCTCGATCGTTCTCCCCGAGGGGGTGATGGAAAGAGACTCGCTCCCCATACCCTCCTTCAGGTCGTAGACGAACCATCCGAAGTCCTCTGCGCTCCACTCCCCATCCGCGGTTGCAATGTGGCCCCTGATCTCGGCGATCTCAGATGGAATCTGACCCGCAGATACTCCTACCGTGATGAGCATGATGCTGAGAACAAGGCCGATGTGTCTCGATGATACCATTTACCAGACCTCTAGATAACTCCTTATATCTACCTCTCCATGAGCTACGCGGAGTCTGTCATGTCACCTATTAAGCATGTTGCCATCTACGGCAAGGGAGGTATCGGAAAGTCCTGCATAGCATCAAACGTGGCTGCTGCATGCGCCGAACGCGGGGTCAGGGTTCTGGTCGTCGGATGCGATCCCAAGAGCGACTCCTCGATCAATCTCATCGGCAGAAGAATTCCCACGATGATGGACATGATCAGGGAGGGGAAGGAGATCCGTGAGGAGGATGTCGTCTTCACCGGATACAGAGGGGTGAGATGCATAGAGGTCGGCGGCCCAGAGCCCGGCGTTGGATGCGCCGGAAGGGGCATAATAGTGGCGATAGACTTCCTGAGAAAGGTCTCCAGGATAATGGACGAGGTCGACCTTGTGCTCTACGACGTCCCTGGAGATATTGTGTGCGGTGGATTCTCGGCCCCCATAAGAAAGGGCCTCGTGACGGAGGCGTACATAATTACCTCCGGAGAGTACATGCCTGTGTACGCGGCCAACAACATATGCAGGGGCCTGAAGCGGCTGGGAGCAAGGCTGGCGGGTGTTGTCTGCAACTCCAGAGATGTTGAGGGGGAGAGGGAGATCGTCGATGAGTTCGCCAGGGCGATAGGTAGCAGGATGGTCGCGTTCATACCAAAAGATCCGGTGGTCCAGAGGTGCGAGCGCCGGGCTGTCACGGTGATCGAGGGCGAGCCTGAGAGCAGCATCGCAGGGGTTTATCGCGCCCTCGCAGAGCATCTTCTCAGCTGCAGCGATGCATCGGTGCCAGAGCCGCTCGAAGACGAGAAACTGCGTGAAATAACAAGAATGTAAACCGCTCCGCCTGATGAAATATGATTCTCTCGATTTCCCCTGGAGGGTATGGGTATGCGCATTCCGAGAATCGTCATAGCCGGTGACAGAAGCTCCAGTGGCAAGACCACGATAGTTGCAGGGCTCCTCTCAGCTCTCGTTCGCATGGGTCTGAAGGTGCAGGCCTTCAAGGTCGCCATGGATTACATAGACCCGAGCTATCACACCTGGATCACGGGGAGGTTCTGCAGGAACCTCGACGGTTATCTGATGAGCGAGGGCAGAGTGTTGGAAATATTCGATCATGCAGCCAGGGATGCTGATATCGCTGTGATCGAGGGGGTTCGCGGCCTCTACGAGGGATACGAGGGAGACGCTGGCTCCACTGCGCAGATCGCGAAGATGCTCCGCGCGCCCGTGATACTGGTCGTGGATGCGAGATCGATAACGAGAAGCGCAGCTGCCCTCGTGAAGGGATACATGGACTACGACAGGGATGTCCGGATAAGGGGAGTCATACTGAACAAGCTCGGCGGGGAGAGGCACGCAGACAAGGCGACAAAGGAGATAGAGCGCTACGCCGGTGTTCCGGTCGTGGGCGCGATACAGAGAAACGATGAGATGCACCTCGCAATGCGTCATCTCGGTCTGGTTCCTGTTACGGAAGGCAGACTGAGGCATCATGGTTTCGATGAGAGGGTCTCCCGTATACGGGAGATAGTCGAGATGAGCCTGGACATAAAGAGATTGATCGAGATAGCGGGCGGGGCTGAGGATATCCCTGATGCTGAGCATGATCTGTATTTGAGGAACGATCGCGGCCTCGGCCTGAAGGTGGGCGTTGCGCAGGATGAGGCGTTCAACTTCTACTACAGAGATAACCTGGAGCTGATCGAGCTTGCGGGCGCTGAGGTCGTGCCGTTCAGCCCCATACACGACTCCAGGATCCCGGAGGTGGACGGCCTGTACATAGGCGGCGGATACCCGGAGCTGTATGCAGAGGATCTGTCAAGGAACAGCTCCATGATGAAATCCATCAGCGATGCCCAGGCCGATGGCATGCCTGTGTATGCAGAATGTGGGGGGCTGATGTACATGTGCCGCGAGCTGGAGTGGTCTCAGGAGGGAGAAGTCTCGTCGTGCCAGAACTCATCATACCAGATGGTCGGAGTGGTTCCGGCGCTTGCGCGGAAGGGCCGGAGGAGGATCGTGAGTTACGTGAACGGGAGTTTCGTCACCGACACCTCCATCGGCAGGAGGGGTGATGGGTTCATGGGCCATGAGTTCCATCACTCAGAGCTCGTGGTGGATGGCGATGTGAGATACGCCATCAGGCTCAGCCGCGGCACAGGCATATCAGACGGCAGGGACGGAATAGTGGATGGAAGAATGATCGCAAGCTACTCGCATATCCATTCCGCATCGTACAGGGGCTTCCCGGACATCTTCCTGGATGCGTGCCGTGAGTACAGATACAGGTCTTGAAAACCCGAGAGGCTCTTGCTGTCAATCGCCACATAGGTGAACTCTGGTATATACAACCATTCACAGCCAACTCGCATATTCTCCAAGTTCATAAATCGCTGGATTACATGGCGAGCCATTCAGTATCGTGTATCATTTCTCATGGTTCTCACCTTGCCGATCCTTCCAGTTTCCCGGGCGCCGACCAGGAGACAACATTTAAAAACGTTCAGCGACCTCCTCTTGCTCCATGAGCTATCCTGAGTCAGAAATGCAGCAGAGAACGACGATTCCGATGGCTGACAGGAGCATAGGTGAGTTGGTCGCTGATATGGCCCGGATGGGGTTCCAGGCAGGGCAGCTCGGCCAGTCCCTGCGCGTCTGGGAGAACATGCTGAGCAAGGATGTGACGATATTTCTGGGACTGGCTGGTGCGATGGTCCCCGCAGGGCTCCAGGAGATGATCGCGTATCTCATATCCAGAAGATACGTGGACTGTCTGGTGAGCACAGGCGCAAACCTCTTCCACGATCTCTGCGAGGGTCTTGGGATAAGGCACTACAGGGGAAGCGCGTGTGCGGATGATGCTCATCTTAACGAATGCAAGATCGACAGGATCTTCGATGTCTTCGTCTCTGAGGTCGAGCTCCACAGGGCGGATAAGCACATCTCGGATCTCGTGATGAGCCTAAGGACCGATGTCGCATACTCCTCCAGGGAGATAATGGAGCTTCTCGGGAGGGACCTGCCGGAGACAACGATCCTCGGGGCTGCATATCGCGCCGGGGTTCCGGTATTCGTTCCCGCGCTCTCCGACAGCTCCATAGGGATAGGAATGGTCATAGCCTGGCGCAACGGCCACAGGGTCATTGTGGACCAGATCAGGGATGTGGATGAGATAACGCAGATATCTGAGAAGTCTGCGGAGACCGGAGTGGTCTTCATAGGCGGAGGCGTGCCGAAGAACTTCATACAGCAGACGAAGGTCATATCAGAGCTCATGGGTACCTACAGAGGAGGTCACTCATATGCGATACAGTACACCACAGACACCCCGCACTTCGGAGGGCTCTCAGGATGCACATTCAGCGAGGCCGTATCTTGGGGGAAGGTGGATAAAGAGGCGAGGATGGCACAGGTGTTCTCGGATGCCACAATCACCGTGCCTCTTGTGGTCCATGCTCTGAGAGAGCGTGTGAAGAGAAGATACTCCGTGCCCAGGTTCACATGGAGGGGATCCGAGCTCGAGCTCGTCTACGAGCGATCGCAGTGAAGGGCATCGCCGGATCTCCCCTCGTTCATTCCATCGCTCTTGTGTGCTCAGCAACTTAGGTCTGGCAAGCAGGTTGCTGGGATCACACATTCATTTTCCAAGAACGCATAGCAGGACCAGTGCCTCCTCTGGCAAGTCATCATATGGATAAGAGCGCATTCCATTTTGAGTCGCCTTCATAATCTCCACGTCAGTAGCATCTCCTGATAGACTGTACGCTGGATGTTCTGATGACCCAGCGCCTCTTGCCATACACAGCGCATGCAAGAGGGTGACAAAAGGATGAAATCGTTTGAGATCGACAGGTTTTGTCCGAGACGATTCATAACAGGAGGTTAACCCTCCATCTCATGCTTTCATGGCGGTAAGATGCATCACATGCAAGGGGCGCGGCCTCTGCGGCCGGCCAGTCTGTCCGCTGCTGATAAAGCTCGAGGAGCTCGCAGCCCTGCCGAGAATAGGTAATCGGCTCTCAGGCGAGTCGCCGCCTGAGGTCTTCGTCGGAAGGCACGGGTATCCGGTTGTGAGAGCTGGCCCCCTGGTGCCGGTCGGTGGTTCGCCGGAGCAGCCAGCGCTTGATATCGCCAGAATAATCTCTCTCAGAACCAGAATGGTCAGATCAGAGCTCGAGATACACGTTCAGGATGCAAAAAATCCGGGAAGGCTTCTGGAGAGCGCCCAGCAGATAGCGATGTCGAGCAGGCCAGTGGAGACAGAGGTCTCTTTCGTCAGACCTCCTGAGGGGAGGATGCTCTTCGATGGCGTACTCTCTCCGATGGGCCCAGGCGGCAGGATCGAGGACATCGATGTCACAGGCAATCCATTTGTTCCCAGGAAGGTCGATCAGATCGTGGGCGATACAGATGTCAGGGCGTCATCTGCAGTCTGCGAGCTCTACAGCTCCTCCATCAGCGTCGACCACATATCACGTCTTCTTTCCGTAGGTCTCCTGGGACGCGACCGCAGGCTCGTTCCCACAAGATGGGCGATAACAGCATCCGACGGCATCATTGGAAACGCCCTGCGCGGCCGCATTCTTGATATGCCTGAGTTTGTGGGATACGAGCTCTACTCGGGGGGCATTCTCGGAAACCACTTCGAGATAATTTTCATGCCCGGGGCATATTCGTTTGAGCTGATAGAGATCTGGCATCCCGGGTCCGCATGGTCCCCTGAGCACCTCTGGATAGGATCCGATCGGGAGGGGACCACAGGAAGGCGAACTTACAGCCCGCTCGCCGGAGGGTATTACGCTGCACGCCTGCCGGTTCTCGAGCACCTTCTCCGGATGAAGAGACAGGCTGGGATCCTGGCGCTCAGGGAGATCACGGAGGAGTATTGGGCGCCCCTGGGCGTATGGGTCGTGAGAGACGCAGCAAGAGCAGCCCTGGCATCACGCCCCCTCAGGTTCGAGACCCTAGAGGAGGCGATCAGATCCGCGGAGAGCAGGATGAGGACGAAGTCGAGCGCGTGGAAGCATCACTCGAAATCCTTCTCTCGCCAGACCACCCTCTCATCCTTCTTCGCCTCGGATAGCTCGAAAGATCCGCGGTGATGAAAATCGGTGGTCTATTTTAAGACGTGCGGATACGCGCAAAATAATAAGGCAATCAGTAGATGTCTCATCTCCGCGAAGTATCGGAGAGATGGACGGGATTTTGGGATCGCTGGATCCCCCAATTCTGTGCTAATCCATTAATTCAGGGGATGAGCCAAAACATATTTGGAGGGAGCCCGCCCATCCAGATACACTCAATGCAGCTAACCACTCAATTATTTACCACCTAGCTTAAAGGGTTTTGATTTCGCTCTGTAGGCCTGGATGGCTTCCCAAACGGGTTCGGGATCGATGCCATACTTGTCTATGTAATCCTGACGGCTGAGCTTATTTCCTTTGCCATCCACGTAGAGAACCACGCCGGTCACCATATGAATTTTTCCAGCCGGTACAGCAGCAATTTCTGCCGGTAACGGCAGGCATGCCAGCCAGTCATCTCCTACCTCAGCCTCGTTGATCTCAGAAACCGTGCCACAGCTCGGGCAAACTACCATGCGTTTCATATACATGACTTCACATTTATCTAAATAAATCTTCGCTATTATAGCAATATGGAGGTCATCTAGGCCGATTACTGATACATTCACTCGCCGGGAGCGCTTGGTAGACCATCGCTCTACGGGCTGATCATCCTCTGGAAAATAGACTGCAGTTATAACTCCAGAATGTTTTGGATCCTCACGCCACGCCCTTGCACAGCTCCCCTCGCGAAAGATCCTCAAGAAAGAGATCTCTTCTGCTCTTGATCCTCAGGAGGAGCTCGAGCCTTCTTCTCGCGTAGATCGGAGCGAGCCGCAGGGCCTCCCTCGCGAACCATCTCGGATAAAGCCTCTTGACCTTGTTGTACCTGAACCACTCCCAGTTGTAGTACCTGGCGTTCATCTCCCACGTGATGTACTGGACCTCCTCGGCGCTCAGGTGCTTCGTGCGGACGTTCGCATGTAGTCCATCGTAGAACCTGAAGTCGTTGTTCGTTATCAATCCCATGCGCTCCAGCTCCTCACGCATAGGGGTCTTGGGGTAGGGTGTGTTGATATAAAATATCGGAAAATCAACTTTGAGCTGCCTTGCGAGATGGAAGTTCGCCCACATGTCCTCTGCTGTGTCATCCGGATTCCCGCCGATGAGCCCTGTTGAGACTATGATATCGTTCTCGTGGAGATACCTGACGGCACGCTCTGCATGATCCGACATTCGTCCCTTACCGAAAAACTGGAGGTTCCTCTTGCTGGCGCTCTCAACGCCGAGGAAGACGCCATCAAAACCCGCCTCGCCCATCTTTTTCACGAGCCTCTCACTCGAGCCGATGCCGTATGCAGATGCCTGCGTCTTGTACCGCAGATGCGTCAGGCCTGCATCAATGATGGCATCGCAGAGCGCCTCCAGTCTCCTCACATCCAGCGTGATGTTGTCATCAGGGAAGAATATCGAGCCGGCGCCGTGCTCCTCCGCATCCTGTATGTCCTCTATGACCCTTTTGATATCGAACTTTCTGAAGCTCCTGCCGTACATGCTGTTTATCGAGCAGAACTTGCACCCCTGGGTGCATCCCCTGCTCGTCTCCACAGAGTCCACAGGGACATCAAATGCGTAGAAACCATCTGTGATCAGGCGAGCATCCCTGTTGGGCATCTCGATCTCCTCCGGATCGAGCAGCGTCCTTGGAGGGTTGTGCTTCATCTCAGATCCGGATCTGTATGACAATCCCAGAATACCATCCAATGGGCTATTCCTGATCAGAGCCATCACGAGCTCCCTGAAGGTCCTCTCCCCCTCACCCCGAACTATGTAATCTATGAGCCCCAGATCACTGCTCGAGCCGATCTCCCTGTAGAAGAGCGTGGGGTGGTAACCGCCGACCACAACCTCTGCGCCTGCATCCTTTGCGATGCCGGCGAGCTCCAGGGCTTTCGCGTACTGAAAGCTCATCGCTGTGAGCCCTATCAGATCGTATCGGTTCGCATGCCTTCTCACAAATTCATCAGGATCCCTTATGCCGTGGATGTCAGCGACATGCACATCGCAGAGGTCGTCGACTGCAGCTGCAAGCGATACCAGGCCGAGGTCCGGCAGCCTGGCGATCCTGTCGAAGTCAGGCTGCACAACAGGGGATGAGAGAAGGAGAACGCGCATCTGATTCACCACATCATACCAGAAGCCTGGGGGTCTTCGTCTCGAAGTCGAAGCTGTTCGCTCTTGTTATGTATGAGAAGACCTCTTTTAGACCATCTATCCCAGCGTACCGGTACGCATTCCTCCACACCCGCGCGGATGTTCTCAGCGGTGCGCTCCAGGGGTAGACGCGCTTGAGGGATCTGTCCAGAACCTCCTCCATCTCCTTCGGGGATATGTGGGGATGGTTCCAGACCAGATGCTTTCCGTCGAAGTGATGGTAATCGTGATCGAATATGCCGTAGCGCTCCTGGATCTCGTTCCAGAGCTGAGTCTGCGGCAGAGGCGTGAGAACGCATATCTGAGTTATATCGAGCTTGAGATCCGCAACCCTCTTTATATCCTCGTCTATCGAGCTCACAGTGTCATCCTCGAATCCGATCATGTAGTAGCCAACGGTTCCCATTCCATATCTCTGAAGGAGCTTTATCGTCTCCACGATCTCATCGACGCCCTCTCGCTTCTTTATATCATCCAGGCGCTCCTGATGGAGGTTCTCAATACCGATGGCAGCGCCTGCGAAACCGCTCACCATCCTGCGCGCACTGCCATCACGCCTGGCCACGCGCCGCCTCATCGCCACCCACTCATCTATCTTCTCCCTGAGGTAATCAGCCCTGGCCATGCATCCCCAGACCATGTCGTATTCGTCCAGAAGCTCGACAACCCTGTCCGCATGCTTCCTGTTCGCCCCGAAGTTCTCATCCTCTATTATCACAACGTTGATGTCGTTCTTCCTGTAGTAGTTTATCACCCTCTCGATGCTCTCGAGGGGTATCGGCGTTGGCTTTGGCGCGAAGCATGGGGTCTGGCAGAACTTGCACCCCACACCGCATCCCCTTGTTGTGAAGAGGATTCCATAGATGTTAAGCTTCAGCCCGAAGGGTGTGGAGAGGTACTCGATGAGCGGCGGGTGTATGACCGTATCGACCCTTCTCCCAAAATACGGAGCCACCTGGTGCTCCGCATATCCAACAAAAACCCTGTCGAACCTGTCCTGTATCTCAGGCGTCAGGGCGCCGTAGTTGCCGGCCCACAGCTCGTTTATTCCCTTTGCCCTCGCGGCCTCCACCATCTCCAGGATCTCATGCGTCTCGTTGAGGTAAAACGAGAATCCAACGACATCCCAGCCCTCATCAAGCTTGCGAAGATACTCATCCCATGTCGGGTACTCCAGGATCTCGAGCTCGGGGATGTTCTGCTTCAGGAACCTGAGCCCGAATGACTGTATCCTGGGCCAGTAGAACCTGAACCATCTGCTCCTCGAGTTGGAGCCTATGTAGTCGTAGGGCTCGTCGTCGTTCTTGTAGACAGTTGTGAAGAGCACCCTTGGGGCCATGATGGCGAGGTCGCCCTTTCAGGGCTTTAACCTTTACGATGTGCGCGATGACAGAGTAGCAAGGCGTAGACTACGGTCTTCAGGCCGGAGGAGGTCACTCCCAATCTATGCAAGTATTTCTGAGGATCTCGCAGAAACTTGTTACTGGGCCGGCCCCAGGATTCGGGTGTGGTAGCTCATTAATGTCAAAGGGATTTATACATGAAAAACAATAATCAATCATATGACAGACCGACAGAGCCTCAGGATCGATCTCGATGAAGTTTTCAGCAAACTAAAAGAGATCCATCAGGACATAAGGCTCATCTCCACGGGAGTTGTGGTCGTGAGCGAGTGGGTCAGGTGGAAGTGCAGGTACGGGTGCAGGGCGTACGGGAAGCATCTCTGCTGCCCGCCATATGCTCCGGCACCTGAGGAGACGAGGAGGATGCTTGCAGATTATGATGTCGCTGTGCTGGCGAGGTTCTCGCCCACGCCGACTCAGGGATACGAGCCGAGGAGGCTTCACCACTACCTCTGGGACTCGCTAACAGCGCTCCACAAAACAATCTTCGAGCTCGAGCGCGAGGCGTTTCTGATGGGATGCTACAAGGCGTTCGGGATGGGCGCGATGCCATGCACATTCTGCGAGACGTGTGTGGCGGAGGAGAAGATCTCCAGAGGCGAGCCGCCATCGCCCGCGGACGCGTTGCTCTGCAGGCACAAGGACATGATGCGGCCATCGCTTGAGGCCTGCGGCATAGATGTCTTCGCCACACTGAGAAACGCCGGCTACGATCTCAAGGTCCTGAGATCCTATCAGGAGCGCTTCAGCCTCTTCGGGATGGTGCTCCTGGACTGAAAAAGCAGCGTCCCAGCACGTGCATCTGCTGTGTGGCATCGGACCTGTATTGAATGGCTGAAGCCACCGAGCTGTTCATATGGTAACCTCCTGTGCATGGACATCGGAACTCCGGTCTTCGGGCCGGAACTGCTGGCAGGGATGGTATCGATGAGCAGGGTGATAACCTTCCTAACAGACTTCGGCTCATTCTATCTCTCACAGATGAAGGGCGTGATACTTCAGAGAACCACGGATGTCGTCTTTGTGGAGATCTCGACGGATATACCGCCGCAGGATGTCAGGAGCGGCGCGTTCGCGCTCATGGTCGCCTCCAGGTATTTCCCGCAGGGCACGATACACATCGCAGTTGTGGATCCGGGCGTCGGCACAGAGCGCGCTGCGATATGCGTGGAGAGCGGAGGGCACATATTTCTCGGCCCGGACAACGGTCTTCTGATGCCAGCTGCCCGATCCCTCGGATCGCCTGTCGCCTGGATTCTCGATGTGCCTGAAAACGCCTCCCCCACATTCCACGGGAGGGACATCTTCGCGCCAGCTGCTGCTGAGCTAATATGCGGCGCATCCCCTGAGGACATCGGCACGCCCTTCGAGCCTGAAGATCTCGATCTCGGATCCCCCAGGGTCTTCGCGAACGGAATCGAGGTGGATGTCATCTATGTGGATAACTTCGGAAACGTGGTTCTCAATATGAGCGAGCTGCCTGAGAGGGATCTGATGCTCATGGGTCGCAGGCTAAGACGCGTCCGTACATATGGAGAGGCCGGATGGAACGAATCTCTTATAACTCTTGGGAGCCATGGGTTCGCAGAAATAGCGGTCAACGGTGGGAGTGCCGCGGAGCTCTTTGGCATCTCCACCGGAGACAAAATCCTGCTGGAGGATGTGAGTTGTTCGGAATAGAGTTCGTTCCATCAGATCCCGCGCTCAAGATCGGGTATCTGTCCAAGCTGGCTGAGGATGTGGGATTCGAGACGGTATGGATCACAGACCATTACAACAACAGAGACGTTTACTCAACGCTTGCAGTTCTATCAATGCTCACGAACAGAATCAGGCTGGGGACAGGTGTGACAAATCCATACACCAGGAGCCCGATCATAACCGCCTCCAGCATAGCCTCGATCAACGAGCTCTCAGGCGGGAGGGCGATCCTCGGGATCGGTCCCGGGGACAAGGCGACGTTCGATGCGATGGGCATAGCATGGGAGAAGCCGCTCACCAGGGTGAGGGAGAGCGTGTCGGTGATCAGAGCTCTTCTGAGGAGGGAAAGGGTCACACAGGGCGGCATGAACGCTCAGCTCTCATTCTCCGCGGGGAACGTACCGATATACATGGGAGCTCAGGGGCCGAAGATGCTCGAGCTCGCCGGTGAGATCGCGGACGGTGTCCTCATAAACGCCTCCCATCCTGAGGACTTCAGGGCAGCCATACCCCTGATAAGAAATGGAATACAGAAGGCTGGCAGGAAGCCTGAGGATGTGAAGGTCTGCGCATACACCAGCTTCAGCGTCGACAGGGACGGATCAAAGGCGGCATCCGAGGCGAGGAAGGTCGTCGCATTCATAGCCGCAGGATCTCCAGATGCAGTTCTGGAGAGGCACGGCATCAGCGTCCAGGAGAGGGAGGCGATATCAAAGGCGATATCGAGGGGCGATTTCGCAGGCGCAATGAACAGCGTGACCGATAGGATGCTGGATGTCTTCTCCGTTACAGGAACACCTGATGACTGCAGGGCCAGGGTGGATGAGCTTCTAAAAACAGGAGTGGACCAGATAGTGGTCGGATCTCCAATCGGTCCCGACAAGGAGCGCTCGATAAGGCTGATCGGCAAGAGCATTCTATGAGGCGTGGCTTCTACATAGGCAGGTTCCAGCCGTACCACATGGGCCATCACCTCGTGCTGGAGCAGATCTCCCGGGAGGTCGACGAGATCATAGTCGGCATCGGCACAGCTCAGATCAGCCATACAGTGACTGATCCCTTCACTGCTGGCGAGAGGATCGCCATGATCTATGGCGCCCTCAGGGAGCTCGGTAGGTGGTTCTACATCATCCCCCTCCCGGACATAAACAGGAATGCTGTGTGGGTATCGCATGTGAAGTCCATGACCCCTCCGTTCGAGGTCGTGTACTCGAACAACCCCCTTGTCGTGGAGCTCTTCACAGAGGCAGGTATGGAGGTGAGGAGGCCGCCGATGTACAGGAGAGAGATATACTCGGGCACAGTGATAAGGAAGCTCATGATCGAGGGCGGAGAGTGGAGGCATCTCGTCCCCGAGGCAGTTGCAAAGGTGATTGAGGAGATAAAGGGCGTGGAGAGGCTGAGGAACATAAGCAGAAAGGACTTTGCGTAAGCTGCAGAAGACATCCTAGATTTATGGGAAAACACTCATGACTCAGTGTCGCCCATGTGGCTGAAAAATGGTCTGCATTCAACGACCATTTCCGTACCAAGCAAGCATAAGACCTCCTTAAGGGGAAGGAGGTCGCATCGAGCCGTGCCGGATGGACGATTGTGGAGAAAGAATCTTGCGGCTTCGATCAATCTGGGCGTTCTCACAGAAGATCCGGGATGTCTTCGCGCAAAGCGCGGGGGAGCTGATGCATCTCACCAGGGATGAGGAGCTGCTGCTCCAGGGTGAGCGTGGGGATACGCTCAGGCGCGCGATGGAGATCCTAGTTGCGCTTGGGGATATCTACGGAGCTGAGAGGCTCATCGAAATAAAAAGCGCGCAGATAGCCGGAGTCTCATACAAGACCATAGGAGACGCGGGGCTTGAGTGGATCTCGGATCTCGAGGGGAGGGTTGCTGTTCCGAGCATACTGAATCCGGCTGGAATGGATCTTCTTAAGTGGAGGGAGATGTCGATCGATGAGGATTTCGCCAGGAAGCAGCTCGAGATCATCGATGCTTACAGAAAGCTCGGCGTAACAATAGAATGCACATGCACACCCTATCTGTTATACGAGAGCATAGCCTCCAGAGGAGATCATCTCGCATGGTCGGAGTCGTCGGCTGTATCCTATGCGAACTCCGTCATCGGCGCGATGACGAACCGTGAGGGCGGGCCCTCTGCGCTGGCAGCTGCGCTTGTCGGGAAGACGCCACTCTACGGCTACCATCTCGAGGAGAACCGCGTTCCAACGCATGTTATCACCGTGGAGGCTGATGTTAAGGAGTACGGAGCGCTGGGGTTTCTTGCCGGAAAGATCGTCGGAGATGGGGTGCCGCTGTTCGTGATGCGGTCCAGGCCGGACAGGGACGATCTGAAGGCGCTGGGCGCAGCCATGGCAGCGAGCGGCTCGGTCGCGCTCTATTACGTTAAGGATGTAACGCCGGAGCCTCCGCGATACGATCGGGATGCATGCGAGTTCATTGTGATAGAGGAAGAGGATATCACGTCTGTGTATGATACACATGCAGATGTGGACATAGTCGCTCTGGGATGCCCGCACTGCTCCCTGCAGGAGCTGGAGAGGATCGCGGATCTGCTGGAGGGGAGAATGGTGAGCAGAGAGCTCTGGATCTGCACATCCAGGCGGATCGCGGAATCCGCTCCTGAAACTGTCAGGAGAATCGAATCCACGGGAGCCAGGGTGATATGCGACACATGCATGGTCGTATCGCCTGCGAGCGAGCGCTTCAGCCACATGATGGTTAACTCGGGGAAGGCGCTCGCGTACATACCAGGCATGTGCGGCATAAAGGCGTCCTTCGGATCGCTGGAGGACTGCATAAATGCAGCAACCGGAGGATCGTGAGTGGAGATAAAATGCCACAGGGTCTCGGGCGGCTGTGCCGCGGGGCCAGCTCTCGTCAGCCGGGAGCGCATATCATTCCTGGGCAACGTCAATCCTGAGACAGGCGCGGTCGTCGATCCCTCCCACGAGCTCTATGGAAGATCAATCGCTGGAGCAGTTCTCATATTTCCGGGCGGCAAGGGATCCACAGTCGGATCCTACGTCATCTACCAGCTCAAGAAGAGGGGCCTGGCTCCTGCTGCGATGATAAATCTTAAATCAGAGCCGATAGTGGCTGTCGGCGCCATCATCAGCGATATCCCTCTCGTCGACAGGGTGCCTGAGTGGATCCTTGATGTGAAAGACGGAACATGGGTCGTCGTCGATGCTAAAAGAGAGGTAGTGGTGCTCCCTGACGGATCAGTTAAGGCGTAAAAGGTGCTCCTGTTCGGTGACCATACAGGAGATCCCTGTCTGGAAGCGCGATTACCGGCCGAGAGCTCTCAGCAAAAGTGCTGTGTTGGATAAGTCATGAAAATCTGCAAGCATAAGACGAGTTCAGGAATGCATGGAGAACAGATCGGAAGCGATATCTATAGACGTTATCCCGGGAGGTTATCCATCACAGCAGCAAAATGCTGAAAAGAGGAGGGCCAGCTTCATCCGAAGAGCGTGCCCATCCCTGCCTCTGCCGACTCCTGCTCCTCGCGGAAGGCGTTTATGACAGACTCCGCCTCATCGCCCTCGAGCAGCCTTGCAGGAGTATCCTTGAGCAGCTTTCTGGCCTCCTCCACCAGATCGTCCCTCGCCTTGATGTAAAGCAGGAAACCCTCCTTATCGAACCCCACAGACCTGGCCTCGCGAACTATCGGCCCGAGCCTCTTGAAGAAGTCCTGATCCAGAATTTTTTTCATGACAGCATTTCCAGCCATATCGTAGTAGTAAGCAAGCTCCATTCAAACCACCATTTTACAGGGCATCCATCGCCCTCTTGAGGCACTCAGTGCATCTGTCCATGAGAGATGCTGCCTCCTCGATCGCCTTAGCGGCCTCTGGGCTTATCTCATTTATCTGTTTTGCTCGGTCCCTGAAGCTCCTGCTGTGGCTCTCGTTGTGCTCTATCCAGTGCTCGAGAAGGTGCACCGCCTCGTGTCTCTCCATAACACCACCAACTCAGGCTCTGAGCAGACAGATTTAAAGGTTTGTGTGAATCTGTAAGCGATGTGATCACAGGTCGTGTACCCGCATCACTGAAATCGCAGCACTTGGTCCAGTGGGACTCATGGTACCTGCCCATGGCTCTCGAATACAGCAGGATCATTCAGCCATTCGAGTACACAACCTCATCACGTAACAGCGATCAACAGCAGACGAGCTGGGAGACATGAGCATCTGTGAATCCCGCCCAGGTCATGGGATCGTCTCAAGCATACAGCTTCCCGTAGGGCCGGCTCGATCTGGGCGAGAGCTTTGTCCATTCGGAATCAAGAATATACTCCAAGTCGAGCGAGAGATCCGGGAAGCGCTCGATGAAGCCGGAGATGTGATCCCGCAGGATCTCCATATCGGTCTCATCTGGTCGGGATATGAGCACATGACTGTCGACCTGCGCCCCTCTCACAGATCCCCTGAGGTATATCGCACCGCCATGCATTCCGCTCCCTATGAAGCTGGCGTTGTGTGCTCCGTATAAGCCAAGAAGTATGACGATGCCGCCTGCCATGTACTCCCCGAGGAAGTCCTGGGATGTTCCGCCCACGACGATCACAGGCCTCTTCTGATCATGCTCCTTCATGTGAAGTGCTGCTCTGTAGCCGACATCACCCTTCACGAATATCCTTCCACCTCGCATCGACATCCCTGTGACGTCTCCAGCCCGTCCAGCAACCACAATCTCTCCTGACTCCATCGTGTTCCCGACTCCGTCCTGGGCATTGCCGTGGACAATTATCCTGTGGCCGAAGAGAAATGCCCCGAGGTCGTTTCCGGGGGTGCCATGTATCTCTATGTTCATGACCCGCCGCTGTGGCGAGTAGAGCCTTGTGCCGATGTACCTCTGGCCGCACACGTTTCTGAGAACAACCCTCTCATAGCCAGCGAGCATCAGCTCCCTGAGAAGGCTGTTCAGTTCCCTGGTATCCATATGTGAAGCATCGATCTCAATCGCGCTTTCATTGGACGTGCGGCTGCATGAGATCTCCAACTGTAACTCCTCCATCCGCTCTCACTCCCCTGCGCCCCTTATCCCAAGGAGATCGAGCTCCCACTCGTGCAGGCCTATGCCCCTGAGCTGATCCCTGTTTCCTCTGAGGCTCTCTATTGCGTTGATCCCCATTCCGCCGAGCATCTCCTTGATCTCGTGAGACCAGGCTGAGAGAAGGTTCACGAGCCTCTGCGAGGCCTCCTCGACATTCAATCTTCTCATCAGTCCCGGATCCTGGGTGCATATGCCCCAGCTGCATCTTCCTGTGTAGCATCTCTGGCAGAGGGTGCATCCCATCGCGATTAGCGCGGCTGTGCCTATGTAGACGGCATCAGCTCCGAGCGCGATCGCCTTCACCACATCAGCGCTGGACCTGATTCCACCGCCGGCTATTATCGAGCACCGCTCCCTTATCCCCTCGTCTCTGAGGCGACGGTCCACAGCCGATATGGCCAGCTCTATGGGTATCCCGACATTGTCCCTTATCACCTTGGGCGCGGCTCCTGTGCCGCCGCGCATGCCATCGATTGCCAGTATGTCAGCGCCTGCTCTCACGATGCCTGATGCAATCGCGCTGATGTTGTGAACCGCGGCCACCTTCACTATGACCGGCTTCTCGTAGTTCGTAACCTCCTTTATCGCTGAGATCAGCATCTCCAGATCCTCTATGGAGTATATGTCGTGATGGGGCGCGGGCGATATCGCATCCGTACCCTCAGGAATCATCCTGGTGGCAGCCACGTGTTTGGAGACCTTCTCGCCCGGGAGATGGCCGCCTATGCCTGGCTTCGCGCCCTGACCTATCTTTATTTCAACCGCAGCGGCGCAGTTCAGGTACTCCGCGTCTATTCCAAATCGGCCAGATGCCACCTGGACGATCGCGTGTTTTTTGAACAGAGGTCTCATCTCAGCCGGCATCCCCCCCTCGCCGGTGTTGAAGAAGGTGCCGGATCTCGATGCGGCGATCGCGAGCGCCTGGAATGCATTGTAGCTTATCGCACCGTAGGACATCGCCGAGAAGAGGATCGGCGTCTCCAGCGTCAGGACCGGATCTGTATCTGCATCATCCCTCAGCAGGATCCTCTCCGGCTTCGATCCCAGAAATGTCCGGAGCTCCATCGGCTCTCTGAGGGGATCTATGGAGGGGTTTGTGACCTGAGAGGCATTGAGAAGCATGTGATCCCAGTAGATCCTGAACGGCTTATCGCTCCCGCATCCTGTGAGCAGAACGCCTCCCGTCTCGGCCTGCCTCTTGATGTCCTCGATCCTCTCCCGCGACCATGATGCATTCGGTCTGTAGAATGAGGGTGCGGGGCGTATCTCTATCGCGCCCTTCGGACAGAACACAGCACACCGCTGGCATCCAGCGCATTTCCGGCTGTCTGATACCATTCTATCATTTGATGCATCATATGTGTGGACCCCGAACGGGCACTGGTGCTCGCACGCCCTGCAGCCATCACACTCTTCGCTTCTGGATATGGTGAAATCAGGCAGGACCAGCGATCTCATGCTCCAGCCTCCCCTCAGGCCCACCCTCAAGCTCGCAGACGACCGGCTCCCCGCCTTTGGGTGACCATACAGAGTCGAGGGATTGAGATATGAGCCTCACAGCCGCCTCCTCTGAGGAGATGTAGAACATATCCCCTCTCGTGGCCACAGTGAGCGGGCGGAGCCTTATCCTGTCTGTGAGGCCGATCATCCTTCCACTCTGAGCGATTATCACCGCAAACGGGCCATTCATGAGAAGCGGGGCGTAGACCATCCTCAGAGCTGTTAGCTTCCGTCTCTCACACACATCCATCCTGTCTATGGTGTCCCAGATCGGAGGGGCGAGGATCTTCGCCACAATCTCTACAGGGAGATCATGTCTTCTCATGAGAAGATCAACGGCGTATGCAATGACCTCTGTGTCGGTGTGGAGCGTGCATCTGTACCCGAACATCTCCAGGTACCAGCGGTTCGTCCCGTATGACGAGATCTCTCCGTTGTGGACAACAGTGGTATCGAGCAGCCCGAAGGGGTGCGCCCCTCCCCACCAGGCCTGGCTGTTGGTCGGGAATCTACCGTGAGCAGTCCAGAGATACCCTCTGTAGAGCCTGTCCAGCATGAAGTACCGCCCTATCTCCTCCGGATACCCAACACCCTTGAAGCAGCCCATGTTCTTTCCTGAGGAGAAGATGTATGCGTTATCGATTGCTGAGTTGACATGAATCACCTTTCTCACCACATACTCCTCATCTGAGAGATGAACCTCCTCACCGCGCTTCGATGGCGCGAGGAAGTACCTCCAGAGTAAGGGCGGATCTCTGACATAGACATCATCGCTGTGTGGAATCTCCTCCTCATGCACCACATCAAAATTTCTGAAGAGAAAATCCTCAGCTGCTCTCTTCGCGTCCCTCTGAGCACTGGCATCTCCTGTGAACATGAGATGAAATGCATAGTATTCCCCGAACTCCGGGTAGATGCCATAGGCTGCGAATCCGCCGCCGAGCCCGTTTCCGCGATGATGCATGCTCGCCATCGCCCGGATAACTCGCTCGCCCGTGAACCTCTCGCCGGCTCTGCTCATCGCCCCGAAGATGGAGCAGGCACAGATCTCCTTAGTGTAAAGCTTCTGTCTCCTGACAGGCATGACAACCTCTCGCAACTCAAAATCCATCAATCAAATGTGCCTGGCGGAGCTTTATAGCTATTTGAGAATGTTTCATAAAGTTTATGAACAAGATGCAGGGCGGTTTCGGACATGCCACTGACCAGACGAAATCGCTATCGTCCACACCGATCACTCATCAGATACTCTGATAGGATGCGATTTACCTCAGCGTATTGAGCATGATCGTTCCGCACCCAAGTACCGCAGATGCAGGGCACAAGATTTAATAGCTCCGTGTGCATTTCACTTAATCGTGCGGCTGTGGTCCAGTGGTTATGACATGAGCTTCCCAAGCTCGTAACCCGGGTTCGAATCCCGGCAGCCGCACTGAATCATCTGCGATCCACGCATCACTTTTATATTTCACCTCCCCCTACCAGAACCCATGGCCGGTAATCGCAGGGTGCTTTTAAAGACATCCATGGGGGATGTGGTGGTTGAGCTTTACGATGACATGCCCATAACTGCGGGGAACTTTCTGAAGCTTGTTGAAAGCGGCTTCTACGATGGCGTGATCTTCCACAGGGTTATCTCAGGATTCATGATCCAGACAGGAGACCCGACAGGCACGGGCTACGGCGGTCCTGGTTACACCATCCCCGATGAGTTCTCCAGGCACAACAGGAACGACCGCGGGACAGTGGCCATGGCGAACGCAGGACCGAACACAGGAGGCAGCCAGTTCTTCATCAACCTGGTGAACAACAACTACCTGGACAGGATGCATCCCGTCTTCGGGAAGGTCGTCGAGGGAATGGATGTGGTTGATAAAATAGGAAACGTGAGGACCGACGCCGAGGACAGGCCCCTCGAGGACGTGGTTATAGTATCCGCAAGGGCGCTGAGCTGAATAGCCACTCTGCGTGGAGAGATCGCGTTCTCGGGAGCACCTCCAGCAGGAGAGCTGAGGTTCGCATCACCAAGATGTATGCGACCTCTAGGAGGGAGCTGCGCCAGAGCTACATAACGAGATGCCTCAGCTCCCACAGCATCTTTGGGTTCAGGCGGATAAGCACCCTGAGCATTCCTCTCAGATCCATCTTGGAGACGTCCTCCGACTGGATCGAGTGCATGAGGTTGTTCAGGTCCTCATCGCTAAGCCTGATGAAGAACTCCTTGAGATCGAGATGTCTTGCTATCTGCTTTCCGATGCTCTCCCGCCAGCGCTTCTCATAGGCCATGAGCCCCTCGACTCCGGTATCACCGCTGGATACAGCATCCGCTACAACCTCGCCCGCCATTATCCCCGCCTCCATCGCGTTGAGTATGCCACCTCCTGTTATCGGGTCTGACTGGCGCGCAGCATCTCCGACCAGCAGCACACCATCCGCGACGGTCCTCTCGATCGGACCTGAGACCGGGACGCCGCCGACGACCATCTCCACGATCCTCGCCTCGGGCATCCTCCTCTCAACGAATCTTCTTAGAAGCCTCACGGGCGCTCCGGGCTCTGACCTCGAGCCGATCACGCCGAGCCCCACGTTCGCCAGCTTCTCCCCCTTCGGAAACGACCAGACATAGCCACCGGGAGCCAGCTCATTTCCCAGGAAGAACTCGCAGTACTCGTCGTCGATGCTCTTGTCGTAGAGCAGAAACTGCGCGCAGACCTCGATGTCTCCGGGTTTTAGCGATGTGTCTATACCGGCCCATCTTCCCACCTTGGACTCGACTCCATCTGCGCCTACGACGACATCAGCCTCTATATCGATGATCTCTCCGTACCGCATGGCCCTGACGCCCTTCACAGATCCATTCGCTCTGATCAGGTCGAGGGCCCTGGTCTTGACCATCACCTTCGCGCCTGCGCGGGCCGCATCCATCGCAAGCGCGCGGTCGAAGATCTTGCGCTCCAGGACGTACCCAACTTCATCTCCGGATTTATCCTCGGACATGACGATGCTCGAGCCGTCTGGGGCGTAGAGGCGCGCGCCCTTCACCTCTGCTGCTATCCATTTCGGATCGGGTTTGATCATGCTGCTCAGGCGCGCCTTGCTGACACCCTCAGCGCACCTAACAGGATCCCCGATCTCCTGCCGCTTCTCCAGGAGAACAACCCTGAGGCCCTTCTCTGCAGCTGTCTTCGCAGCCATCGATCCACCTGGTCCTGCGCCGACCACAACGACATCACACCTCATCCCTGCGCCTCCTCGAGACTGAGCGCTCCGGTCGGGCAGAGCTTGACGCACCTGCCGCACTCTATGCATCCATCAGAGACCTCTATCCAGGTCTCCACGAGCTCCAGGGCGCAGACAGGGCAGACGCCGACACATGCGCCGCAGTATCCGCAAACGTATCTGTTGACAGTGATCAACTGTCTCCACCCCTGCATTCAGTAGATGATCTTGAAATCATCGTAGCCCCTGCACTCCAGCTCCGCGATCTCCATTCCCGAGACCATCGCGCCAGATGGTCCTGATTTCATAAGGCCGAGAAGCTCGCCGACGCTCTTCCTCTCCCCCTCGAGCACGGCCTCAACGCCCCCTCCGGGAAGGTTCCTTATCCATCCCTTGACACCGAGCGCCCTGGCATGTGTGGTTGTGTAGTACCTGTAGCCGACGCCCTGAACCCTTCCTGAGACCCTGACGCGAACGCATATGGTCATGATCTCAAACCCCTGTCACCAGATCCTCGAGCGCCTTCCTCTGGTCCTTCGCCTTCACGATCCCTGAGGCGAGAAGCACCCCCACAGCGCCGAGCTCGAGAGCGGCTCTGAGATCATCGCCGTGCGTGATTCCTGCGCCGCAGAGCACACCAACATCTTTCTCGATGGATCTGACAGCTTCTACAGAGCCCCTGACGACCTCAGGATCTGCCTTGGAGACAGGTATTCCAGAGCCTATGAGCTCCGGCGGCTCCACGGCGACATAGTCCGGCCGCAGGGCCGCGGCTGCTCTTGTTGTTGCGACGTTGTTGGTGCATATTATCGACCTGAGCCCCTCTGACCTGCAAGCCCTGAGAGACGCCTCGATGTCTGCAAGCCTGAGCCGGCGCTCCGAGTGATTTATAAGAGATCCCGATGCCCCTGCCGCCTTCATGGAGGCAGCAGTGATGTGCCCTGTGAAGCTGCCGAAGCCGACGCCATCGACGTGCTGCGCATAAACCGGTATGCTCACAGCCGATGCGACCGCCCTTATATCGGCGGCCTGCGGCGCAACCGCGATATCAACGCCATACTCAGAGGCTATGCTCTCGCATATCTCCGACAGGGCGACAGCCGAATCCCCTGTCGCCTCCCTGTAGGTCTTGAAGTTAATAACTATCAGCGTCAAAGCCATCCCACCTAAACTCTGTGACCACCGGATTTGCCTGGCGCTCTCACCTCACACAGGCCCTCGCATTTTTCTGAGCGCTCGTACTCCTCGAACGCTCTGGCGCCGCCTGTCTCGAGCATCAACACTGTGCCATCTGATATCAAGGCGACAAGCGGAAGCCTGCCGCTCTCCTCCTGGTGCAGGATGTGGTAGATGAGACCCTCTGGTTTGGAGTACTCAAGCCTGATGCAGCTGAAATCCGGGTGGTCTTCCAGGAAACGCTCGAACTCTGGCGCGGCATCCCTGCATACCGGGCACCCCTCCCGCTCAATGAAGAGCGCGACACGGCCGTGCTTCAGGCTCTCTGCGAGGCTGAGTGCAGGTCCGTAGACCCTGTGAATCATGCGATCAAGTATCTCATCGATCTCATCTGGATCCAGACCGTATTTGGCCTCGAGCTGCGCTCTGAGGTCGCGCCGGGATCGCACCAGAAAGTCCCTGATCAGGCGCTCCAGCTCCATGAGCGGGGATTTAACTTCAAGAAATAAAACTATGGTGGTGGCCCCTCAGGCCATCACCTGCTCCTTCAGGAGATAGCGTATGAGATCCTCGGAGAGCTTCGTCTCTCGATGCACCTTTTTAACGGTCTCATCGATGCTGTAGCCCTCAGCCATGAGCGAGGCTATTCGATCTATGACCTTCTCGCTCACGGAGTAGTACTCGTCTATGTCCTTGCGATGGCCCCAGACGTCTCCCTTGATGATCTCTATCCCCTGAAGCTCGAGGAACTGCTGTGCTGCCTTCGACATCGTCTGATAGTAAGATGGAGGAATCTGAACTGCCTTGAGCCGCGGGCACGTCCTGACCAGGTTCATGACGTCCATGTTGGAGGCCCTGAATGCGAGATGGACGACCTGCTCGTTCCGGTTCAGGTCGGATATCTCCTTCTTAGAGCTCACAACCCTTAATCTCATGATTAGAAACAATGATGTTAAAATATATATAGATAATGGTAATTGTAGTAGTCAAGAAACTGATATTCTATAAGTAGAAACTGAATCTGCATTATATCGCGCGTATTTTTGGCCTGACCAGAATAAGTGAGAATAGATCTTAAGGGTGGTATAACTCCAGATTATGAAGTCGCTGCAGATCGCGCAAATGGATCGATAAGACCACCTTCGGATGGCCAGGAGGCCTCTGCGAAGAGAGCAGATCGAAGCTCTGAAACTCCACTTCAGAGTGCTGTGTTGGATAATTCATGAAAATCCGCAAGCAGAAGACGATTTCAGGAATGCATGGAGAATAGACCGGAATCGATATCTGGAGACGTCATCACGGGAGGTTATCCAACACAGCACTTCAGAGCGAAGGTCGAAAGATCCGAACAAGCACGCATTAGGCGTCCATTCCTGGGCAGGATCTCCAGGAATCTGTGGCCGTCCCATAGCTGCATAAGCGATCGGCTGCAGCAGCCGTGCTCACTTTCGATCGCATAGTCCGCATGCGACCTGTAGAGGGTGGCTGTTTTGAGACAGTCTGCTCTCATCCAGCCAGCTGAGCTCCTCTACAGAGATCTCCTGCAAAACACTCAAACGATATTAATATATCTTCGATCGAAATATCTCTCCGGAAAATGTATTACGGAATAAAAAAAGAAATTCTTTAGGAGAGGGGTGATAATAATATGAGAAACAAAATATTGCTTGCTTTCTGCGTGGCAGTCCTGATCGGACTTTTGTGCGTCAGCGCGCAGCGGAACATAATGATGCCAGGCGGCTTTGGTCCCGGCGTATCCGACCTTCAGAGCGTGGTGGCAGGCGCCGGCGCAGCCGGCACAGGCGGTCCCTCGGAGGCTGTGCTCTTCGCGGAGGCAAACCAGAGAGGCACACACAAGCACGTATTCGAGGCTGACGCTGATGTGAGAGCAGATGGCGCATTCAATGCCACGCCTCGATCAATTGTCGTACTGAGCGGCGTCTGG
Organism: Methanothrix sp.; assembly: GCF_030055635.1. Lineage (NCBI taxonomy): Archaea > Methanobacteriati > Methanobacteriota > Methanomicrobia > Methanotrichales > Methanotrichaceae > Methanothrix > Methanothrix sp. The sequence continues at coordinate 88,162 of NZ_JASFYM010000004.1, forward strand.
CGTCTTTACAGAGATCCGAACTTCCAGAGACCGTATGACATGGAGTTCGGGCCCGGTATCTATCCATCGATCTTGGACTACGGCATAAACGAGATCGGCTCCATGAAGAGGCTCCGCTAATCGACATCGCTGGTCTCGAAGAGGTATGCCCCTATCGCCATGGTCGCTGCGCAGCATCCTGTGAGCACCAGCGCGTCCAGCATTAAGGGGAACGAGTTCGCGCCGACAAGGCAGCCCCTCAGCGCATCGACCCCATAAGTCAGGGGATCGATGTATGAGAGGATCCTTACCGGCTCAGGCAGGTTCTGCACCGGGAAGAGCGCTCCCGATAGCAGGAACACGGGGAATATCATGAAGTTCATTATAAGGCTGAATCCGGACATGTCCTTCATCCTGGATGCGAATGCGAGACCGACCCCTATGAACGTCGCGGATATGAGGACCATGAGCGCCAGCGATAGAAGCAGTCCTGTCAGCCCTTTTATTTTAACGCCCATCGCTATCCCGGGTATGAGTATTATTATGCCCTGAATCACAGCCTGGGTCACGCCTCCTGCGGTCCTCCCCAGAACTATAGACAGCCTCGTCACAGGCGCGACCATTATCTCTCTCAGAAAGCCGAACTCCCTGTCCCAGAGAACCGACATACCTGCGAAGGTCGAGCTGAAGAGCAGCGTCATGCCTATTATCCCTGGGGCTAGATAGTTGATGTAGTCCACTCCAGCAGGAACCCTGGACGCCATGCCGCTGAAGCCCGTACCGAGGAACGCCAGGAAGAAGAACGGCGGGGCTATCGATCCCACAACCCTGGATTTGAGCCTGAAGAACCGGATCATCTCCCTCAGCCAGAGGCTGTATATAGCGTATGGATCGAACGCTCTCATACTACCTCCTCATCAGTGCTCTCACCAGATCACCCTTTCCGGTCTCGTCCCTCATGCTCCTGCCTGTGTACCTGAGGAAAACATCCTCCAGGGTCGGCTCGTGGACGCTCACGGATTTTATCCGCACGCCGGCCCGGCACGCGGCCAGCACCACCTCAGGTATCCTCGACTGAGCGGAGTCCACACTCAGGTTCGCGTACCCGTTGCTGGCGTCGAATGAGCGCACCCAGCCGAACCCCAGCAGGACATCGCGGAGCCGCTCCATACCATCTCTCACCTCCAGAGTCAGGGTATCGGTGCCGATCATGCCCTTCAGAGCCGTGGGACTATCAAGGGCCACGATCCTGCCGTGGTCGATTATTGCAACCCGGTTGCAGAGGTTGTCTGCCTCCTCCATGTAGTGCGTTGTTATCACAACAGTTACATCCTCATCCCTGTTCATGGCTCTGATGTAATCCCATATGTACCGCCTTGTCTGGGTGTCCAGCCCAAGCGTCGGCTCATCCAGGAAGAGAACATGAGGCCTGTGCATAAGCCCCCTGGCTATCTCGAGCCTTCTCCGCATGCCACCAGAAAAGTCCTCGAGAAGCACATCCGCCTTGTCTGAGAGCTCCACAAGCTCGAGAACCTCCGCTATCCTTCTCTTCCTCTCAGCCCCTGGCATTCCATACATCCTGCCATGGAAATCCAGGTTCTCCCTCGCTGTGAGCTTCCCATCGACGCTCGGATCCTGGAAGACCACGCCTATGCAGCTCCTCACCGCATCCCTCTCGCGCACTATGTGATGACCCCAGACGTAAGCCTCCCCCTCGGATGGCCTGAGCATCGTGGTCAGCATCTTGATTATCGTGCTCTTTCCCGCGCCGTTCGGGCCAAGCAGGCCGAAGATCTCCCCCCTTTTCACGGAGAGGTTCACATCATCAACAGCCACCAGACCATCAAACCTCTTGACGAGCCCTTTCGTCTCTATGGCATGCTCCATGGAACAGGCGCACTCTCAGGACTGCGCCATCATCACCCCTTTCAACCAGTGTGCAGCATGTTTTAAGAATGTGCTCCTCAGGTTTATGATTCCATTCATGCACTCAGTTCATGCAGTTATGGGTGATGGCTCTAACGTGGCTATATATGAGCATGAAGGTTAAGCCATATTGACGAGAATATGATAGAGAGGCGTGTGTGCATAAGAGTCGATGGCGGGAGTCACTCAGTGGTCCGGGATTCAGTTGCGGAGGAGACCCAGCTCGAGCTGCACATCAATGGATCTCTGCTGCGCAGAGCATCACTGAGCCCATGCCATTTCAGAGAGTTCGTCGCCGGCCATCTCCTCTCCGAGGGATACATAGGAGGGCTGGAGGACATCGCTGCGATGCATATTGATGGGCATCTCGCGAACGTAACCCTTCGCCCGGCATGCGGGCGGAAACACACAGAGCATTCTGAGAAACCCGGGAGGCTTGCTGTGCGCACTGATGATGTTTTCCGCGCGATGCGCATGCTTCTCGACTCAGATGCTCACAGAGCCACAGGCGGCTTCCACCGCGCGGGCGTCTTCTCTGAGGATGGCACGGCGTGGATGGTTGATGATATAGGAAGACACAACGCGATGGACAAGGCCATAGGCCACTGCCTGCTCGAGCGCATCGATCTCTCGAAGGTGTTCGTCATCATGACAAGCCGCATCTCCTCAGGACTCGCTCTGAAGTGCTCACGCGCGGGGATCCCGATCCTCGCATCCAGGGGCGCGCCGACAAGCCTTGCTGTTGATATCGCAGATGGTGCGGGGATCACTCTCATAGGATTTGTCCGCGGGGAGAGGATGAACATCTACACGCATGAGGAAAGAATAGCGGATCTGGCGCTCACCGGTACGTGACCCCCCCTCTATGGCCTGTTAAGGCCGGAGCTTGCGCCCTGCGCTCTCTCTATCAAAATGATTCTGATCCTGTCCACCCAGATCATTCAAGGAGATTCTGCGGGGCTCATGCGGTCACATCGTCGGAGAGACGAACTCTGATAACACCAATCAACGGCAATGTGCTCCTTTCTGCGAGATCACCGATCCGCTGCTGTGTTGGATAACCTCCCGTGATGACGTCTCAAGATATCGATTCTGATCTATTATCCATGCATTCCTGAAATCGTCTTCTGCTTGCGTATTTTCATGACTTATCCAACACAGCACGATCCGCCGGATCACCGGGATGAGACTTCCCCGACTAAATGCTCCACTGGAGACTCCAAGACGCTTATCGATCTGCCCAAAGACAGACGCGGCCGGTGGCGTGAGGGTGGCAGCCAGATCTACCTGGCGGCCTTTGCCACACGCTCTATGCTGTCCTTTCTGCTGACAGCGAAGCTCTTCACATCGTAGTTTGCAGCAGCTATTATCTCATCCGCCAGGCAGCTCTGTATCGAGCGCCTGCTCTTGAACGATGCCTGCCACGCGCCCTTTGCTATGAGCATAAGCGCGGTATCGACGCGCCTCTGTGGTGCGGTATCCACGGCCTTTGGAACAGTGATGCCGCCGTACTTGAGCCTGACGACCTCCTCACGCGGTCCTGCGTTTGAGATCGCCCTGACAAGGACAGAGAGAGGATTCTCCTTCGTCCGAGAATGGATTATATCGAAGGCCTCCTCGACTATCCTGTAGGCGGTCTGCTTCTGGCCCGTGTTCTTCTCCTTCCTCATCATCTTGTTGATCAGACGCTCGACCACATGAAGCTCGGACTTCTTGAACTGCTGCTTCGCATGCCTGCCGCCGGTGTGCATCACAGCCCTTGGCTTCAGGTTGATGTAGCTCTTCACGCTCAGATCCGGGATCTCCACCTCGGATGCATCCCACTTGCCAAATACCTTCACAGAATCACCTTACCGGCTTCTCCTTGCGGCCCGAGACCATCTCCTCGAGTGAGACGTTGTTCACCGCGACGACCTTGAACCTCACGCCAGGTATGTCGCCCATCGACCTGCCCATCCTTCCGCCGATCCTCTCGACGATGACCTCGTCGTGCTCGTCTATGAACCCTATGGCACCATCGCCGGGGCAGAATGCCGTGACCTGCCTTCCGTTCTTTATCAGCTGTATTCTCACACACTTGCGTATGGCCGAGTTCGGCTGCTTCGCCTCGACGCCCACCTTCTCCAGAACGATGCCCCTGGCTCTTGGGGCCCCACCCAGAGGATCTGCCTTGACCTTGAGGCCGAGAGCCCGCCTGCAGTAATGAGGATCGCTCCACCTCAGCTTCTTCCAGTCATCTTCCATCTTCCTGGCCGCATTGATTCCCATTCCCATTTCATCACCGTTGATCGTGAATTTATGATAGCGCTCTTCAGGGCGTTGTGCCGCTCACTGTATGATTATATCATCAACGCCATGATGCCTCTGTGCCAGCATCTTGGCTTTAAGTATGTTTCGGCCGTCCCGCCCTATGGCAATACCCTTGTCCTTGTTGGCTACCTCTACATAAGCCAATCGCTTGTTGTTCTTGTTGACCACCATGATGTTCTTGACATCCGCTGGCTGGAAGAGGTTCTGCAGGAACTCCTTGACGTCATCGCTGTACTCGACTATCTCTATCTGTTTTCCAATGGACTTCTTGACGCGGTTTATATTGCTCCCCTTTCTTCCGATCGCTGCTCCCATGTCTCCCTTCTGTATGACGAAGATTATCCTGTCGTTCTCCTCGTCGACGATGCAGTCCCTTGCCATACCGCCAGTGAGGCTCTCAAAGAGCGCTATGTATCTTATCCCCTCTGTGGTGAGCTTGAACTCACTCATTCGCAACACCCCGGATCTCCCGCAGCAGCGCCATGATCTCAGAGTCACCTGGCTCGATAACAGCCAGGGTGGCTACCGGGAATGGCTTTCCACATGCTGCGCCCAGATCCCTTCCAGAGCTGGGGTATGCATACACCGGAACCTCAAGGCTGCTGAGCTTCTGGCGGACGTGCTCCGGGCAGTCAGAAGCGTATATTATGAGCTTTGCATCTCCCCTGATACCGTGCTCCAGGGATCTGTTGGAGCCGAGCACAACCTTACCGGTCCTTATGGAACTCCTGAGTGCTCTATCGATATTTATCATCGAACTACCTCATCAATCCTTTTTGCTACCAGCTGGACGTCCCCGGTTCCGAGCTGGATCGGCTGGCCGACTATGACGTTCTCGGTGACGCCCTTGAGGTCGTCCACATCGCCACGGATCGCGGCGTCAAGTATGTGGTTCACTGTTACCTCAAAGGCAGCGCGGGCTAGGACGCTCGCCTTCTCTCCCGATACGCCATGCCTGCCGATCTGCTTCACATCGCCGTCACAGGTCATGATATCGGCAACAAGCATGATGTGCCTGACATCGACCTGCAGGCCCTGCTCGCGGAGGGTCTCGGTAGCCTCGTTGATTATAGCATTGCGAGCTGCCTCTATTCCGAGGACCTCGCATATCTCATTGATGTTGTTCGTCTTGGTCCTGGTTGGATCGACGCCCTCGAACTCCAGGACCTCCTTCAGGGACGAGCCCTCTGTGTAGAGGACGTATTCATCCCCCTCCTTCCGTATGACCACACGCTTTATGCCATCGACGCCCTTCAGCGTGACCTTCTTTATGCGCTCGACAAGCTGCAGGAGCTCCCTGTAAGAGGGCTCCTCGGGCGCCATTATGAGGGTGTTTCCATTCTGATCTACAGCCAGGCCCGTGGCGTCTCTCAGCTTCTCCGCCACCTCCTCGGCCGTGATCTTCCGCTGCGCCATCGCATCCTCGTTGAGCTCTATGACCACATTCATCTCCGCGAGATCTGTGGCTATCGAGCCCAGATGCAGGATCGATGTGGCCTCGATCGCCCAGGCGACCTCCCTCGCCATGTCGCGATCCGAGGCATACTCAGGCAGCAGCCGTATGGTCATCGTCGGCGTCGATGGGATCTTGCGCGCATCGACGATCTCTATCAGCCTCGGGAGACCGAGGGTGACGTTGATCTCCGCGACGCCCGCGTAGTGGAACGTGCGCATCGTCATCTGCGTGCCCGGCTCGCCTATGGACTGCGCAGCGACGACACCCACGGCCTCGCATGGCTCGACCCTCGCATGCTCATAGTCCTCGACGACCTCTTGTACTATCCTCTCGAACTGCTCCTCGGTCACGCTCTCAGCCTCTTCAAGGCCGCTTTTGAGAGCATCCTTCAGGCTGATCGGCAGATCGAGCTCTTCTATCCTTTTAAGCCATGCATCTGGCAGCTTCATGCGCTCTCACCTGCGAGGACCTTTCTTATTATACGATGCACATTCTCGGGGCTGGCGTAGTCCCTTCTGGACGGATCGACCCCATCCTCCCCGTACTTGAACTGGACGATCATGCCGCGGGTCTCCCTGACGGTGCCGTCGTAGTTCACCTCCAGATCCTGGAGGGCGTTGACCAGGCGCCTCTGGAGGTAGCCGCTCTGGGATGTCCTTATTGCGGTATCCACGAGACCCTCCCTGCCGCCTATCGCGTGGAAGAAGAACTCCGTCGGCGATAGCCCCTTCTTGTAGCTCGACTCGACGAAGCCATGGGCCTCGGCGCCGAGATCTCCGCGCTTGAAGTGCGGCAGGGTTCTGTCCGTGTAGCCGCGCTTTATCCTCTCGCCCCTGACCGACTGCTGGCCCACACATGCTGCCATCTGCGTGAGGTTCAGCATCGAGCCGCGGGCGCCGGAGACCGCCATGACCACACCGCTGTTGTCCAGTCCAAGGTAACGGCCTGCGATCTGCCCAGCAGCATCCCTCGCCTTGCCCAGCGTCTGCATTATGCGCATCTCCAGGGTCTCCTCGAGCGTGCGTCCGGGGAGCGGCTCCAGCTCTCCAGCCCTGTAAGCCTCTATGAGCTTCTGAACGCTCTCCTTCGCGGATCTGGTGACATCCTGGATCTGCTCTGCAGCCTCCTTGGGCACATCCTCGTCGCTGATGCCGAAGCTGAAGCCGGCGAGCATGATACCGCGGAGCGCCAGGAGCGTCATCCGGTCCAGGAACTGGCTCGCAACCCCTGGGTCGTACTCCTTGATTATACGATCTGTTACCTTCCCCTTGAAGGCGCCTACTGCCTCTGCATCGATCGTGCCCTTGAGAAGGACACCGTTGCGTATAACCACATAAGCATCGTTCTCGCAATCCTCGCCCTTGCAGACGGGGCAGTTGCTGCAGAAGTCCGCCTTGAACGTGAGGTTCAGCCCCTTCGGCAGTATCAGGCTGAAAATCTGCTTTCCTGTCCAGTACGGATCGCCGTTCTCATCGTATCCTGCTGGCTCCGGGATCTCATCGATGTCGAGCTTCTTCAGAACCTCCATGAGCCTCTCCTTGTCGAGCCTGCGTTCTTTGTGCGTTAGCAGGAAGCTTCCAGTGACGTAATCGTGTATCCCGCCTATGATCGGACCGCCGAATCTCGGAGAGAGGATGTTCTCCTGGACCCTCATCAGGATCTCGGCCTCTGCCCTTGCCTCCTCCGTCTGTGGCACGTGCAGGTTCATCTCATCGCCGTCGAAGTCTGCGTTGTACGGCGGGCATACCGCTGGATTCAGCCTGAATGTCTTGTACGGCATGACCTTGACCCTGTGCGCCATTATCGACATTCTGTGAAGCGAGGGCTGCCGGTTGAAGAGAACTATGTCGCCGTCTGCGAGCTGCCTGTCCACCTTCCAGCCGACCTCGAGCTGCTGCGCGACCTCCTGGCAGTTCCTCTCGGTGACCTTTACCCTTCTGCCATCGGCTCTTGTCACGTAATTGACACCGGGATGGTTGTCCGGCCCCCTCATCACGTACTTCCTGACGACCTCGATGTTTCTGGGGTTGACCATTATCGGAACCGTGAGCTCCTTTGCAACCTCGATCGGAACCCCCACCTCATTGATCGAGAGGTTTGGATCAGGAGATATCACTGTTCGCGCGCTGAAGTTGACTCGCTTTCCGGAGAGAGAGCCCCTGAACCTTCCCTCCTTGCCCTTGAGCCTCTGGGACAGGGTCTTGAGCGGCCTGCCGCTTCTGTGTCTGGCGGGAGGCACTCCTGAGACAGTGTTGTCCATGAACGTCGTGACATGGTACTGGAGAAGCTCCCAGAGGTCCTCGATGATCAGCTGCGGCGCACCTGCCTCTCGGTTCTCCTGGAATCGCTGGTTTATCCTTATTATATCCACCAGCTTGTGCGTCAGGTCGTCCTCGCTTCTCTGTCCGCTCTCAAGCGTTATCGATGGTCTCATTGTGACAGGAGGTACAGGCAGCACTGTGAGAATCGTCCACTCAGGCCTTGCGGTCTCCGGGTTCATCCCCATGACCATTATGTCCTCGTCGGAGATCCTCTCGAACCTGTCTCTTATATCAGCGGGCGTGAGCTTGTGTCCGTCCTCTATATACGAGAGCGGCCGCTCGAACTTGATCTCCTTCTGCGGGGCGCCGCAGTACGGGCACTCCTTATGCTTCCTTGCCTCTGCGAAGACCCTGTTCACCACATCCTCTGTGGGCTGCCCCAGATCCTCCAGCGTTCTTATCTGCCTGAGAAACTCCTTCTTCTCCACCTCGGAGAGCATGAGCTTTGAGCACTCCCTGCATATCGCTCTCAGTATCTTCCTGATGAGCTTCGCAAAGCCGACGTGTATCACCGGAGCCACGAGATCGATGTGCCCGAAGTGCCCCGGGCACTCCCCTGGCCTGCCGCCACATGTTCTGCACCGGAGGCCTGGATCTATGACGCCGAGCCTGGGGTCCATCAGACCCATCTCTATGGGGAAACCATCATCATCGTAGGTATCGGCCGTGATCACCTTTACGACACTCATCTTCCTGAACTCCTGCGGAGATATCAGGCCGAACCTTATCTTTCCGATCCTCTTTGGAACTGTCATTCCATCACCTAAACTGCATCCTCCAGCATGAGGCGCGGTGCCACGCCGAGCGACTTTATCTCATCAAGCAGGAGCTTGAACGCGTAGCTCATCTCCACAGGGTATATGTCAGAGTCCGTGCCGCACACAGGGCAGAGGTCGACGTTTCTTCTTCGGTCATGAATCGCTATGACTCCGCACTTGCTGCACACGAGCTCCGTTACTTTATCCGATTCCTCGACGAGCCGCTCCTTCAGCGCGAGAGCGGCGCCGTGAGCTATGAGCACATCGCGCTCCATCTCTCCGAACCTGAGGCCGCCCTCTCTCGCCCTGCCCTCCGTTGGCTGCCTGGTGAGCACCTGCACGGGGCCGCGAGATCTCGCATGCATCTTTCCGGTGACCATGTGGTACAGCTTCTGGTACAGGATCACCCCCACGAATATGTCGGCCTGTATCCTCTCGCCCGTCGCTCCATCGTACAGAACCTCCTTGCCGGTGTGAGCGAAGCCGAGCCTTGTCAGAGCGCTCCTGAGATCATCCTCCTTCTCCCCCAGGAACGCTGTCGCATCTATGAACCTTCCCTCGAGCGAACCCACCTTTCCGCCGATCATCTCGAGGACGTGCCCAACCGTCATTCTAGATGGGATGGCGTGGGGGTTGAGGAGAAGATCCGGGACCATCCCGCTCTCGCTGAATGGCATATCCTCCTGTGGGAGAAGGAGACCGATAACTCCCTTCTGGCCGTGGCGTGATGCGAACTTGTCTCCCAGCTCGGGGACCCTCTGGTCGCGGGTCTTGACCTTGGCGAGCCTGTTGCCGTTCTGTGACTCGGTGAGGACGACCAGATCGACGACGCCCTTCTCGTTGGACCTCATCGTGACAGATGTCTCGCGCCTCTGCTGGGGGCTGATCCCGAACTCGGTCGGCTCCTCCAGGAACCTCGGCGGGCTCGTCTTGCCTATGAGCACATCGTTGGGACCGACGTCTGCATTGGGATTAACCAGACCATCGGCATCGAGCTGGCCGTATGTCTCGGAGCCTCTTGCGCCCCTGACCTCGAGATCCGGAATCTCGAACTTGTCCTCCTGACCGCCGGGGTACTTCCTCTCCTCTGCCTCTGATACCCTGAAGAAGTGCGATCTGGCAAGCCCGCGCTCGACAGCGCTCCTGTTCATCACCAGAGCGTCCTCTATGTTGTACCCCTCGTATGCGAGAACAGCCACGACGAAGTTCTGGCCTGCGGGCCTCTTATCGAAGCCGATCGCCCGCGCGGTTCTTGTGCTCACAATTGGCTGCTGCGGGTAATGGAGGTAGTGACCCCTAGTATCAGGCCTCAGGCGGAAGTTCGCCATCGGTAGGCCGAGACACTGCTTGATCATGCCGGCGCCCATCGTGTTCCTCGGGCTCGCATTGTGCTCCGGATATGGAACGAGGGCTGTGCATATGCCCAGGATCAGAGATGGATCGACCTCGAGGTGTGTGTGCTCCTCTGTGAGGTCCTTCTCCCAGATCGCTATGTAGGCGTTCTCCTCCTCCTCGGCATCGAGATACTCGATCTTTCCCTCCCGAACCAGATCATCGAAGGTCGCCTCTCCCCTCTCAAGCCTCCGGATATCCTCCTCGGTGACGAGGGGCCTTCCGTTCTCCACGATGATGAGAGGCCTCCTCGCTCTTCCGGAGTCTGTGTTGATCACAATCTCGTTTGTTCTGTCATAGTATGCGACATTGATCTGGTTGCTTATAACGCCGGATCTTCTCAGGCGCCTTATCTCGGCCACGAGCTTCTCAGGCTCAGGATGATGCCCGACGATCTCCCCGTTTATGAAAACCCTGGCCTCAGCCACCATAACCACCTACCGGCCTCACACCGAGATTGATCAGCATGGTCTTGACCTCCTCATAATCCTCAACGCCCTTTGAGAGCTCCACGCCCTGGGCGAAGTTCTTGACCAGACCGCAGTTTGGGCCCTCCGGCGTCTCGCTCGGGCATATCCTGCCCCACTGAGTCGCATGGAGATCCCTGGCCTCGAAGTGCGGCTGCGATCTCGAGAGCGGCGATATGACCCTCCTGAGATGGCTCAGTGTCGCCATGTAGTCGGTCCGGTCCAAAAGCTGTGACACGCCGGTCCTGCCACCAACCCAGTTGCCTGTTGCAAGAGGATGTATCATTCTCTCTGTAAGAACATCGGCTCTCACTGTGGTTATGACATTCAGCTCCCGGTTCCGCATGCTGGCGCGCTCGAGCTGGTACTTGATATCCCTGGTTAGCCTGTTGAATGCTACCCGGAAGAGATCCTCCATCAGATCTCCTGAGAGCTTCAGCCTCTTGTTTGCGTAGTGATCCTTGTCGTCCTCCCCTCTCTTTCCGAGCGCGAGCTCGAAGCACGCCTCGGCCATCCTCGAGAGGAAGAGAGCCTTAGCGTACCTGTCCTTCTCCTCGACGCCTATGTGCGGAAGCAGGTATCTGTCCAGGACATACGCGGCGCGCTTCTTCTGGTACTCCTTCGCCTGGCCGGCCGCGACCCTGTGGCCTATCTTCTCCAGAGCCTCCTCTGTCGTGGAGACCTCAGCCTCCTCGAGGTTCTCCAGCATGAACTTCATGATCTCCGGATTATCGGATACAGCCTTCACTATATCCATATCAGTCTCGAGTCCGAGCGCTCTGACAAGGGTCACGAAGTTTATTCTTCCAGCGACAGATGGGAAGGAGACCTCAAGTATCGATCGCTTGCCGCGCTCCACTATGACAAGAGACCTGTAGCCCTGCCTCTGGCTGAAGACCTTCGCGACCTCTATGAACTCGTCGTATCTCTGGTTGTACTCGACGAGTATCTTGTTCGGCGCCAGATCCTCGAGCGTCATTATAACGCGCTCGGATCCGTTCACGATGAAGTATCCTCCGGGATCGAGCGGGTCCTCTCCGTAGGAGATCATCTCCTCCTCGCTCATTCCGCAGAGGTTGCAGACCTTGGACATCACCATGATCGGGAGCATGCCGATCATCGCCTCGACCGGCTCCTTCTCCTCTCCCCTGTCGACGATTGACATCTCCAGCTTGATGGGCGATGCGTAGGTCAGGTTTCTGAGACGGGCATCGTTCGGGTAGAGCCTCTCGACAGACCCGTCTGCTTCCATAACTACAGGCCGCTCCACCCTGATCTTGCCGAGCTTGACGTAGGTGTTCTCGATGTTCGTCTCTATTATCCTGACCTCATCTATCACCTTCTGCAGACCTCTGTCTATGAATTCATTGAATGAGTTTATGTGGTGGTGTACCAGCTTGTCCTTGGTAAAATAGGCCCTGTAAAGAACGCTTCTGTCCAGCAAATCTTAAATCACCCTCTTCAATCGATAACGAGCCTGTAAAATATCGACTCCTTTGCCGTGGGGCTCTTGCGCTTTATCTTTATTATATCCCCTACCTTGGCGCCTATCTCCCTGGCCACTGGATCCGTGACGTGGATCTTCGGCAGGTGGCGCGCCTCGACACCGTACTGCATCAGGACCTGCTGTGCCTCCTCTGGAGTGAGGAGGATGTGTTCCGGTACCAGCTCATGATCCTGTACGGCAAACCTCTTCATCCGATCTCCTCCCAGAAAAGCTACATACGGGCTCGGGGGGATTTGAACCCTCGGCCACCTGGTGTCTTCATAAAATTTAAAAGCCAGGCGCTCTGCCTAACTGAGCTACGAGCCCCCATGAGCATACGAGCCCACGAACCGCGAATGTTGAGCTGCACTGCTCCCCTGTTTAAAGAAACATGCATAAAGCTTTTTCCCTTTTATACGCTCCTGACAAGCCTGGCTACCTCATCCCCTACATCAGATGTGGTGGAGCTGCCGCCGAGGTCGTAGGTTCTCACCTTCCCCTCACGCAGGTTGAGCTCTATGGCTTTTACTATGTCTCTGGCCGCCTGCTTCTCGCCCAGGTGTTCAAGGAGCATCGCACCAGCCCATATCGTTGCGATCGGGTTGATCTTGTTCATGCCCCTGTACTTCGGAGCGCTCCCGTGTATCGGCTCGAACATGCTCGTCCCCTCTGGGTTCAGGTTTGCTCCGGGCGCGAGCCCTAGGCCGCCCTGTATCATCGCTCCCAGGTCTGTGATGATATCCCCGAACATGTTTGGCGCGACAACAACATCGAACCACTCCGGATTCTTGACGAACCACATCGTTATCGCATCGACGAAGTTGAAGTCTGTGGTGACCTCAGGGTATCCCTTTCTGACGTCCTCGAAGATCTCTCGCCAGAAGCCGTAGATATCGCTCAGAACGTTCGCCTTGTCCACGCTCGAGACATGCTTTCTCCTCTGCATGGCGAGATCGAATGCGTACTTTATCACCCTGGTGCATCCCTCCCTCGAGACCATGCCTATCTGGTATGCGATCTCATCGCTGTCAGAATCTATATCGAGTCCGAACTTAACGTTGTAGAGCGCTCTCTTCACCTCGAGATCTGCGCGGCTCCTGCCGGATCTGGCCCTCCCGCCCTGGCCTATGTAGAAGTCCTCCGTGTTCTCCCTCACCACAACAAAGTCTATGTCCTTCGGGCCCTTGTCCCTGAGCGGTGTCCATACCCCCTCCAGGAGCTTGACGGGCCTGAGGTTTATGTACTGGTCGAAGTAGAACCTCATCGCCAGGAGGATGCCCTTCTCAAGAACCCCCGGCTTCACTCGCGGATCGCCTATGGCCCCGAGGTATATCGCTCTGTAACGCCCGAGCTCCTTCAGCGTCTCCTCGCTCACGAGCTCCCCTGTCCTGAGGTAGTGATCCGCGCCCAGTGGATACTCGATCCACTCGATGCCGAAGCCGTGCTTTTCAGCAGCAGCCTCCAGCACCTTCTTGCCCTCAGCTATGATCTCCGGCCCTATGCCGTCGCCTGGTATGACAGGTACCTTGTAAATCATGCTCTCACCACCTGTCTCTTCGTGTAGTTCAAAAGGCCTCCCGATCTTACTATCTCCTGGAGGAACGGGGGCAGCGGTGTTGTCTTATAGGACTCTTTCTTGGAGATGTTGTTAACAACGCCGTTCGAGATATCCACCACCACAGAGTCGCCGTCATCTATCCTCTCAGCATCCGCGCAGATGAGCAGAGGCAGTCCTATGTTTATCGAGTTCCTGAAGAAGATCCTTGCAAAGGACCTTGCAACGACCGCCTCCACCCCGGATGCCTTGATGGCGAGCGGAGCATGCTCTCTGGATGAACCGCACCCGAAGTTTGTTCCAGCGACTATGACGTCTCCAGGTCGAACGCTCTCCGCGAACTCCGGCCTGATCCCCTCAAAGAGGTGCTTGGCCAGCTCCTCTGGATCATTTATCACAAGATACCGCCCAGGGATGATCACATCCGTGTCGATATCGTTTCCGAACTTCCAGGCTCGTGCCAAAATACCCATCTCCAACAGGTGGACTATCTACCAATAACAAAGCAGTATATTAAACTGATGGAGACGGAATGTGTGCGCCTGTACACCGGACGGCATCGATATCTGGTTCGCTTTGCGATACGGCCATCCTTTTTGGGTTGTGTACTCGAATAGCTGAACAGGCTATCATGGATCAGTGTGCACCGGCACTAATGCTGCCTGAACTCCGGTTGCATGCCTCTCAGTATCGGCATTCAAACGCCAGAACCAAACAAAGGCCTCTTGCGTGCCCGTACCAGCAAATAACATAATCTCAAATGCTTTCATCCTTTTGGCACGCCTCTAATGTCGCATGCAGCATTTCTGTAATACAAGTACAAAACCCCACATGTGCAGCGTCTGCCTCAGATCGATCGGCAATCCAGACAACGGCATGCCGCAGATGGCGGATGAAAACAAATCTCTTTTGAAAAACGCTTTTAAATTCCGATGAAAAGGTATATATGCATCAAAGAGAGCTCGGAATGCGAATAGGGGATCTTTTCGGCAGCATCGAAATAGTTGCCTAGGATCTCGAGGAGGGAGCAGAATGGCGGTACTTCCTGTCGCCCCGGTTGCCAGGCTGATAAGAATGGCCGGGGCCAAGAGGGTGAGCGAGGACGCAAGCATCGAGCTTGCTGCGATTCTGGAGAACTACGGCATCGAGATAGCGAAAGAGGCGATAGACTGGGCCAATCATGCGAAGAGGAAGACTGTGAGGGCTGAAGATATAAAAGAAGCCGCAAAGCGGGTGAGACCTGTAAAGCAGGGAGAATAAAAACCCGATTGGAGAGAACACAGATATGGACTACCGCGCGCTCGGTCTTGTCTGCGGCATAGAGATTCATCAGCAGCTTGACACAAGATGCAAGCTCTTCTGCCGCTGCCCCACTCTGCACAGAGAGGTTGAGGACTCGAACTTCGAGTTCTTCAGGTACCTCAGGCCTGCGAGGAGCGAGCTCGGGGAGATCGACAGGGCGGCCCTTGAGGAGACTCTTGTGTCGAGGAGGTTCATATACAAATCCTACGATACAACCTGTCTGGTGGAGGCTGATGAGGAGCCCCCAAGGGAGCTCAACCGGGAGGCGCTCGAGATCGCCCTGGTGATCGCACGCCTTCTCAGGATGCGCATAGTCGATGAGATCCACACTATGCGCAAGACCGTGATAGATGGCTCGAACACCTCTGGGTTCCAGAGAACCGCATTCATCGCGTCCAGTGGATCCATAGACACATCATGCGGGCCTGTGGGCATAGGCATACTCTGTCTGGAGGAGGAGGCCGCCAGGATAATCGAGGACCGCGGCGATGAGGTGGTCTACTCCCTCGACAGGCTTGGCATCCCGCTCGTCGAGATCGGGACAGCTCCTGATATAGTATCCCCACAGCACGCCAGAGAGGTGGCCCAGCACATCGGCATGATACTCCGATCCACAGGGAGGGTCAAGCGCGGCCTCGGCACGATAAGGCAGGACGTGAATGTATCGATCGCCGGTGGCGCAAGGGTCGAGATCAAGGGCGTTCAGGAGCTGAACCTGATAGAGAGGATCGTCGAGCTTGAGGTCCTCCGTCAGGTCAGGCTGCTCGAGATAAGGGATGAGCTCCGGAGGAGGGGCGCCCGGGTATCTGGGGATATCATCGATGCAACAGATCTCTTCTCAAACACGCGCTCGAAGGTCATCGCAAAAGCGCTCAAGAGCGGCGGCGTTGTTCTCGCCACAAGGCTTGATGGCTTCAACGAGCTGATCGGAAAGGAGGTGCAGCCAGGAAGGCGCCTCGGCACAGAGCTCTCAGACAGGGCGAAGCGCGCAGGCGTCGGTGGCATATTCCACACTGACGAGCTGCCGGCATATGGAATAACAGAAGAGGAGGTATCATCGCTCAGGAGCCTGCTGAGCTGCGGGGAGAACGATGCTGTGGTGATGGTTGCAGCGCCTCCTGATAGGGCGAGGAAGGCGATGGATGCTGTGATCGAGCGCGCCCGCGAGGCTCTTGTGTGTGTGCCTGAGGAGACCAGGAGAGCGCTTCCTGATGGCACATCTGAGTACATGCGCCCGCTTCCAGGATCGGCGAGGATGTACCCTGAGACGGATGTACCGCCTGTCGTTGTAGATAAAGAGATGGTTGAGCAGCTGAGGCTTCCAGAGCTTGTTGTGGAGAGGGCTGAGAGGTACCAGAGGGAGTACGGGCTGAGCCCGGAGCAGGCCAGGATAATGGCGGCCTCATCAAACTACCAGCTCTTCGAGGAGATCGTGCGGGCATACAGCGTGCAGCCATCGCTAGTTGTGAGATCTCTCGAGTCCACGCCTGTTGAGCTAGCGAGGGATGGCGTGCCCGTTTACAGGCTCAGCGAGAGGCATTTCATTGGCTGCTTCGAGCTGCTCTCGCAGAACAGGATCGCAAAGGAGGGCATACCGGCGCTCCTCAAGGCCATGGCCGAGAACCCTGATGCTGATCCGGAGGTGGCAGCGCGGGCAGCAGGTCTCATGAGCCTGGGCGCATCAGAGGTCGAGAGGATCGTTCATGAGATCGTCTCCGCAAAGATCGATCTCGTCAGGGAGAGGGGCGAGCGTGCGATCGGGCCTCTCATGGGGCTCGCGATGGAGCAGCTGAGGGGCAGGGCTGATGGCGCGGCTGTGAGCGCTCTTATAAAGAAGGAGATAAACGCGATTCTCGGGAAGTCTGTCTGATCCAGGATATCCACAGATCTGTTCAGCGATCCCAGCTGTGCCTTTTTCATGCTCGTGCCTGAAGGATGAGGAAGTGCACCCAGGAGGTCCCGCTCGTGTGATCGCCACATACAGGTTGAATTCCTCTGGGATACCAGCGGAGAGCATGGTCAGACTGTCTCACACAAACCCCCATCCTGACCCTGGATTCCCATGCGCACATCTGGCGGTTTCATATCATCTCCAAGTATATCAGCGGAGCGAGGGCGATCAGTGTCACTCCGGTGATTATCCGGATGGCAACGCGATGCTCGTGCCTGAAGCGCTCGACCATCTCGGGCTGCATGCCGAGGGCGATGGCTCCCCCAAGCAGCATCACGGGGAGGACAACGCCGAGGTTGTACAGAATGAGGTACAGGACCGCTGATGATGCGTAGCCCTTTGTGTAGATTATGCTGATGATCGCCACGTAAACCGCTCCAACGCATGGAGCCTTGACCATGGAGAAGAGCATTCCCAGCAGGAAATATGCTGCGAGGCTCCGAGTGTCAGCTGCGGCCTGGAAGTACCTCAGTATCCAGTCTGTTCTGAACAGAGAGCGGCCGCTCGAGCCAAGGCGCCTTGCGTCCTCGAGCTGGAGCATCCCGAGGAGGATCAGAAGCGCGCTCAGCACCAGCCTGAGCATCGAGGCTGTATCGCTGTCCTGCATCATCCTGAAGAGACCCATGCCGAATATCAGGTACACAGAGAGTATGCCCAGGGAGAAGAACAGGATCATTGAGAGCAGATCCCTTCTGCGCCCCGAGCTTGACAGAACTGTGGTCGCAAGGAACGCGAGTATGGCGAGGAGGCATGGGTTGAACCCAGCAAGAAGACCGGCGATCAGGACCGTAAGCGCTGTGGATGGGGTGATGCTCTCAAATAGCTCCGATGGGTATGGGGTCTCAGATGTGCTTGTGGGAGCTCCGCCCTCGAGGGCTGAGATTATGAGCTCCCTCAGCATGCTCTCATTGCCGTCGTAATCCCTGTATCCTATAACAGAGCTGCCGATTATTATCGACGGTATGTCCTTGACCCTGAACTCTTTTATGATCCTGCGTCCATCCTCACTGGTGTATGTGTACTCCTGGATCTGGACGTCATTGTGACTGGAGAGCACATCGTTCAGCACCCTGTGGGCTGCAGCGCATTTTGCGCATCCGGGAGCTGTCAGGATCAGAACGTCCTCGCATGCAGCTGTATGCACGCAGAGGAATATAGCGAGGGCTGGAACCAGCATCCTCAAAACGTTGCGAAAGGTGTTACCTGCTGCAGATCTGCTTGAGTGCATGTTCTATTATCCTGTTTATTCGCTGCAGACTGTCACCTTAATTCAGGAGACCAGCGCCCCATAGAGCATGCCGATGAGCGTCGATATCATCACTACTAGCGTGATGTATGTTCCGGCCCTTCTCGGACCTATGACCCTCGCGATCACTATCATGTTCGGGAGGCTCAGCGATGGGCCGGCGAGAAGAAGCGCCAGCGCAGGGCCCGGGGCGGTGACGCCCGAGCTGTAACCGAAGAGCGTTCCGACTATGGGGACCTCGAGCAGTGTCGGCATGTAGAGCACGGCGCCTATGATGGAGGCGGTGAGGCACGATATAAAGCTGTTCGATCCCATGAGCATTCTTATCATATCCATTGGTAGGAAGTATCCGATCACGCCCACCACGAACGTACCCGCAAGAAGCAGTGGGAATATTCTCTTAGCAAGCCACCAGGTCTCGCCGAGGAACGCACGCCTCTCCAGCGGTGTGTAGTACCTCCACATGGTGTATGCAGCTACAAGTATCAGCGCTGAGAGGATCGCTGTCTTCTGCTCCGCACTTACTGCGCTCGATGTCGCTACAAGAAGTATTGCGATGAGCACTCCTATGAAGAAGAGCGTGGTCCTGCTCACAGAGCCGTCCTTTGAGCTGGGATTTCCGGAGGGGCATCTCTCATCTGCTGGAAACAAAAACGACATTATGAGCCCTATGAGCACTGCCATCGCCACAGCCGCTAAGGCTCTTGCAACCCCTATATCCAGGCCCAGAACCCTTGCGGTCAGCACTATCGCCATCAGGTTGATGGCCGGGCCAGAGAACAGAAACGCAGTTGCAGGGCCTATTCCAGCGCCCTTCCGCTCTATTCCTGCGAACATCGGCAGTATTGTACAGCTGCATACTGCAAGCACGGTGCCGGAGATCGCTGCGACCGGATAGCACAGCCATCTGGGGGCGTCTGCGCCGAAGTACTTCAGGATTATGTCCTTCTTCAGGAGCGCGGATATTGCTCCAGCTATGAAGAAAGCCGGAATCAGGCATGTCAGCACATGCGCCGATAGATATTCTAGAAGGCTCTCAAGACCCGCGCTCAGAGCTGCGTAAATTATATGCAATCAATCACCACCTGTTTCCACGAGACTGGAGAGATGCTCAATAGCTATCGCATCTGCGGTCTCGAGAAGCTCCAGGACCTTTCTGTTCTTTATGCCGTAGATCGTCCTGTTTCCCTCGACCCTGCGATCGAGAAGCCCCGCGTTGTACAGAATGCTCAGGTGCTTCGATATCGTGGACTGCGATCTCTCAAATGCAGGAAGCATCTCGCACACGCACATATCCCCTCTCGAGAGGAGGAGGATGATTTTTATCCTGATCGGATCAGCGAGCGCGGCGAATATGCGGACCTGCATGTCCAGCCTTGGAACAGAGAGCATGGGTGGGGCTTAGCAAGGGCTGTATATAAGTTTATCGAAATATGGCGATATGAGAATATGCTTTTAGTGGGTTATGCACGCTGGCTGGTGGAATCTTAATGGGAGATCTGCTGTGTTGGATGAGTCATGAAAATCCGCGAGCAGAAGACGATTTCAGGAATGCATGGAGAATAGATTGGAATCGACATCTGGAGACGTCATCACGGGAGGTTATCCAACACAGCATGGGAGATCTGATCTACTGGACGATTTGTTTATATCCAATCTCGCACTCCTCGGTCGGGAAAGGTGATCATGTTTGATGAGCATAAATGAGATGGGCTTTGAGGTCTTCGAGGAGATGCTGGATCTGGCTGAAGATCTCAGAGTCGATGTGATAGAGCTGGAGAACGGCGCGGTTGTGATAGACGCGGGCGTGAAGGCGCCCGGCGGCCTCTGGGCAGGCATATTCATCAGCAGGATATGCATGGCGGACATGGCCGACATTCAGATCGTGCCCTATGATCTGAAAGGGATATCTGTTCCCGGGATACAGGTCACCACAGACCATCCCGCAGTATCCTGCATGGGATCGCAGTGCGCGATGTGGCAGATCAAGGTCGACAAGTACTTCGCGATGGGCAGCGGGCCTGCGAGGGCTCTTGCCCGGAAGACGAAGGAGCTCTACGAGAGGATCGGGCTCGATGAGTACTCAGACGTCGGGGCCATCGTCCTCGAGTCGAGCAGGATTCCAGATGCTGCTGTTGCTGCCCGGATAGCTGAGATGTGCGGAATAGAGCCCTCAGACCTGAGAATCGCCGTGGCCCCGACCGACTCTGTGGCAGGCATGGTCCAGGTCTCGGCCAGGATCGTCGAGACGGGCATGCACAAGCTCTTCTCCATGGGTTTCGATATAACAAAGATAAAAAGCGGCTGGGGTGTGGCTCCGATCGCGCCTGTGGCCGGCGACGCCACGAGGTGCATGGGCGCGTCCAACGATGCCATAATCTACGGCGGTGACACGTACTACACCCTGGAGTACGAGAACCTGGATGAGCTCAGAGATTACGTCAGAAGGATGCCGTCCTATGCCTCCAGGGATTACGGTGTGCCGTTTTACAATGCATTCAAAGCCGCTGGTTTCGACTTCTTCAAGGTCGACCACAACATCTTCGCTCCTGCAAGGGTGGTGATGAACGAGCTTAAATCCAGAACGACCATCGCGAGCGGAAAACTGAATCATGATGTGCTGATGGAATCATTCGGGATTCAGATGCTTTGAGCCATAAATCCCCTGTTCCCGCATGCATTTGCGCCACGGGTGTTGTATCTGGATCACTTTCGCCCCACATGGGCAGACGATATTAACCCTGGCAGCAGAACCATAAGGCGATGGACCGGTCGATCCTGGCTCATGGAGCGAGCTTCGATCTCGAGGATGCTGATCTGAAGGTTCAGACGCTCAGCAGAGGCACTGGATACGACAGATGCTGCTACAGACGTGATGATGAATCGCTGATATACATAGCCTCCGGGCGTGGCGGCTGCAGTGTGCGCCTCTTCAAGACGCTCTTCACCAACGAGTGCTATCATCAGTGCGGCTACTGCCCAAATGCAGGTAGGGTAAATGGATGCTCCTACACTCCAGAGGAGCTCTCCGATCTCGTGAGCAGGCTGAGAGGAGAAGGGCGCATCGACGGCCTCTTCCTGAGCTCTGGCGCAGGCAGGGATGAGGATTCGACGATGGAGGAGATGATCGAGACCGTGAGAATCCTCAGGAAGAGGCATGGGTTCTCAGAGTACATCCACCTCAAAATCCTCCCGGGAACGTCGAGGCACCTGATAGAGCAGGCTGTGGAGCTTGCCGACAGGGTGAGCATAAACATCGAGGCGCCATCAGGGGATGTGATGCAGGAGCTCAGCCCCACGAAGGATTACGAGAGGGATATACTGGACAGGCAGCTGTACATACGTGATATCCTGGCGAGACGCTCCAGAGGCTCCCAGACGACACAGCTTGTGGTCGGTGCGGCTGGCGAGACAGACCTCGAGATATTCCAGAGGGTTGTAAGGGAGTACAGGGAGATCGGGGTTAGCAGGGTCTACTACAGCGCATTTGTCCCCATCAGGGGGACGATGTTTGAGCACAGAACGCCGCAGCAGAGATGGCGCGAGAGCAGGCTCTACCAGCTCGACTGGCTTTACAGGGTCTACGGGTTATCTCCTGATGAGATCAAGAACGCCTTCGATGATGATGGCTTTCTCATCAATCAGGATCCAAAGGTCATTCTTGCCAGAGAATCACTCGAGTGGCCGCTCGATGTGAATGAGGCCGATCTTCAGAGCCTGATCCGCGTGCCTGGCATAGGGCTGGAGAGCGCACGGAGGATCATCTCGTACAGAAGCAGAAAGAGAATAGAGAGCCCCTCAGAGCTGCACAGGCTCGGCATCAGAAGGAAGGCGATACCGTATCTGAAGATAAACGGCTGGGTCCAGAAGAGGCTGTTCTGAATATGCTTCCTGTTCGGCTGATAGGGGAGCAGCATATCACAGACTCCTGCCTTCATGCTGTATAGGAGGTCGCAAAAAGGCCATCTCAGCGCTGTGTCACAGCTCACCTGATGTTGCCCACGACCGCGCTGGCCCTTCTCCAGTCGCCGTCCAGAAGCGCAGCCCTGTAGCCCATCAGCCTCAGGCAGTAGTACATGATGCTCGCCTCCGGGAGATCTCCGTACACGATCTGCGTTCTTCCTCTGTCAAGGCCGCGGCCTGAGAATATGGATTCCAGTGACGACGCGTCCTTAACGCTCCCGTCTGCAATGACTGTCGAGGCTGGTATCTGTATCGCGCCCTGTATCCTGGATCTGCCGAAGTCTGCGAAGCTCTCCCGCGTGTCTATGATCTGCGTTGTCCCGATCGCATCTTCGAGATCCTCTGGTTTTATGAGAAGCGCCTCATTGATATCAGCGCTGTAATCGGATGCGTGCACTGTGGGAGAGTTCTGCACGAGTGGTCTGCCTGCTTTCACCCAGGCGTCGACCCCGCCGTTCAGGAGGCTGACGTTTCTGTGGCCGATGTACTCCAGAGCCCAGAAGAGGTATGTTGCATCGCTCTTCTCTCCGTAAACCACGATTCTGTCCGTGGTGGTCACGCCGTTTCCTCTCAGCGCCTCGACGAGCGTGGATGCATTTATGGAATCCCCGGATCTCACATGCTTCCAGAAGATGTTCCTGGCCCCTGGAATATGACCCATCGCATACGCCTCAGGGGAGCGGGAATCGATGAACACAGCTCCTGCAAGATCCCCAACATCTGCTATGATCTCCTGCACATCGTAGCTCTTCTCTGCGCTCTTGACCTGGAGCGTCTCGTTCTGCTGCGCGGTTCTGAGCGATGGCGGGAGCTGCGACTGCGAGTACGCCTCCTTCTGCCTGTACCACCCCTCGAGATTCGTCCAGTCCGGGCAAGTCGGGCAGAACGAGCCGTCCTCTGTTCCACCAAGAGCGCCGAAGAGCCCCGGGAGGATGAGCATGATGATAGTTAATATGACCAGGCGCATTGGCATTACTGTCAGCACTGCATCATAAAAGATTTTCCTACGGAAATCTGAACCATGTGAATTAACCGCAAAGGCATGCTCTGTGATGCAGCTCCCACTCCAGGTACGCTGGTTGAGCAGTGTTTTCTCATCGCGGCCGTCCAAGAACCGCATCGAATGCGATGGATGTGGTGGATGTAACAAAAATGTCACCAGGTGTAGCTGATTTTTCATCCACACAGGTGACCTTCTTAATGAGTGTTCTTCTGTGAGTCCATATGACCAGCGAGGGCGGCTGGCTGTTTGGGGCAGCACAATCTTCCTGTGGTCGCATCGATCAGGCTCAGGTCGGTGTGGCTGACACAGCCCTGTTTCTTAGCACTCCTATCCCATCTATCTCGACCTCGACTATGTCGCCTTTCTCCAGCCTCCCAACACCTGGAGGCGTGCCTGTGGCTATGATATCTCCGGGCTCCAGGGTCATTATCGAACTCACGAACTCCACAAGCTCTCCGATCCCGAATATGAGATCTGATGTGTTCGATCTCTGCCGGGTCTCACCATTGACCCTTGTGCATATATCGAGTTCCTCTGCGTCCTCAACGCTCATCTGGGCCACCCACGGCCCCACAGGAGCGAATGTATCGAAGCTCTTCGATCTTGTCCACTGCCCATCCTTCTGCTGGAGGTCACGTGCGGTGACATCGTTGAAGCACGTGTATCCCAGAATGTAATCATCTGCATCCTCTGC